>URZS01000118.1 GCA_900552445.1 uncultured Veillonella sp.
TATATTGCGGTGTATAGGTATAGTCTTTATGAACGATGCGATTCCTTTCATTATGAAAGCATAAGGCTTGAATATCGGTAGCTAACGTATCGATATGATGCATTGTTTGTCCTAGTGTGCTTAGTTCATTAGGTGCTTTAGCCCATTTTTGTATAAGTGGTACTTCGTATTCGTTACGAAGCCATTGACGACCTCGATCGTTAAAGGCTAATAGTCGAGCATATTGTGGACCTTCTTCCATAGCATTTGGTAATATATCTTTTGTTATACCTAGTGTGAGATAAGCTCCCATTCGTTGTAAGCGGGAATAGGTGTAGCGCTTAGATTTAATTTCTTCTGTGGCCGCAGTCCAAGAAAACTGTTGAGCTGCTTTTGCCCATAAATGCTCAATTCCTTCATTAAAATCACCAAATTTCTCTAGTTCTTTTGGCGTTGTACGCCGACTTAAACTGTGTACCATATCATAGTAACGGTTATAATTCACATAATTACCGTTTTCTGTTACTTGAGTCATATCAGATGCAATTGATGACGGAATAGCAGATTGAAGTTGAGAGGCTAGATTACCAGTGCTAGTGATACATTTAGAGGATAGATCACCAGTACTAGTGATACATTGAGAGGATAGATCACCTGCGCTAGTGATAAGTTGACGCAATGCTGTACCAGATGGTAGTCCGTCAGTAATTGTTTCTTCGTGATGATTAGAAGTACGTAAAATAGGTATGTATTCGAGTTTTGGATTATACGCCAAGCCTGCACGAATATATTCAAGGCCTAATAATGCATTCGGTGTATTGAGTATTTCCGTATGTAAAGCTTTGCGGAAAGCCGTACCATAGGACATACCTTCGTTAATATAGGTCCGCAACTGTTCTTGCGTACTTTCACAATCCATACGTTTGGCTATGTCTATGAGAGCAGCTAAATCAGCCGTTTCAGAACCAAAGGAAAGAGCATCAATGGCGAGCGCTTTTACCATGCGAATGGCACCAGTCCCAAATAATTGTGCGCTACCCGTGGAATAGAGGGTAGGTAACTCAATGACAATATCTGCACCACCGAGAATGGCCCAGCGAGCCCGATCAAATTTGGAGAAAATAGCCGGTTCCCCCCGTTGTACAAAGGAGCCACTCATGATACAAATGCGCAGAGTATCTGGGTATTGCTGTGCTAAGGTATGCAGTTGATGAGCGTGACCATTGTGAAATGGATTGTATTCGCAGATAATACCGATCGTTTTCATAGAGACTCCTTTCATTAGTGTTAGTGTAACAAAGCCTATAGATACTGTAAATAAATTTTAAAGATATATAGATAAAAAGAGCCATTACACGCATAAATTTGTGTGTTAATATAAAGTTTTTTGTAGATTTTCTTGGCTCTATAAGCTATAATTAACTGTAAATGCTGAATTGATGTGAGGTATATGATGAAACAAAATTGGAAACGTACATTACAAGGGGCTCTGCTCGGTGCTGCGCTACTAGCAATGGCGGGATGTGGCTCAAATAATGTAATGGATACATATAGTTTTGGCCATCAAGTTATCCGTGCTGGTCAATCTGAGATTACCATCGCTTTGCCTTATGAAATGGGTAAAAGTACAAAAAATATGACTGATGATGGATATCCTATCGATATTTATGGGTCTGTTACAGAGCATATGGTAATTGAAGTTGAAGCATTGCGTGCTGGTGAAAATAAACCATTACCTACAGTTGATGAATTCTTAAATCGTAGCAAATCTGAATTCACTAAACTGGGTGCAACCATCAAGGAAGAGTCCGTAGCATTGGGTGGAACATCTGCTAAGAAGCTAGATGTAACGTATACAACGCAAGGACAAACTTTTAGATTTTCTCAATACGTATTCTTGGATCAAGGCGTATTGTGGAATATAATCTATCAATATCCTGAAAAGGATCAGGTAGGTGCTGATATCAGCAAAGAAATTCAAAACAAGATTCAAGTTACACAACAGAAAGAGGGTTAATCGATGAACGTATTAGTAGTTAACTGCGGTAGTTCTTCCTTGAAATATCAATTACTTGATATGACAACTGAAACAGAATTGGCAAAAGGTCTTTTTGAAAAGATTGGTGATCAAGATGCTATCTTTACTCACAAACGTCCTAACGCAGACAAATTAGAACGCGTTGAACCAATCTTGAACCATAAAGAAGCACTTCGTATTTTGCTTGATATTTTAGTTGATGCTGAATATGGTGTAATTAAGTCTATGGACGAAATCGACGCTATTGGTCATCGTGTAGTACATGGTGGTGAAAAATTCGCTGACTCTGTATTGATCACTCCAGCTGTTATGGATGCATTAGAAGAATGCAGCTCCTTGGCACCATTGCACAATCCTCCAAATATTCAAGGTATCGAAGCTTGCCAAGCTATTATGCCAAACGTACCACAAGTTGGTGTATTTGATACTGCATTCCACCAAACAATGCCTAAAGAAGCTTACATGTATGCGCTTCCTTATGAATACTATGAAGACTATGGCATCCGTCGTTACGGTTTCCATGGTACATCCCATAAATATGTTGCACAACGTTGCGCTGAATTGATGGGTAAACACATGTCCGATCTTCGTATTATCACATGTCACTTGGGTAACGGTTCCTCCTTGGCAGCGATCAAAGGTGGTCGTTCTATCGATACTACAATGGGCTTCACTCCATTGTCTGGCTTGATCATGGGTACTCGTTCTGGCGATATCGACCCAGCTATCGTTCCATTCTTGATGAACAAAACTGGTATGAACTACGAAGAAGTAGACACTATTATGAATAAAAAATCCGGTGTACTTGGTATTTCTGGCGTGTCTAATGACTTCCGTGTTATCGAAGAAGCAGCAGCTAATGGTAATAAACGCGCTCAATTAGCATTGAACATGTTCCATTACAAAGTTCGCCGCGTAATTGGTGCGTTCGTAGCAGTTATGGGCGGTGTTGATGCTATCGTATTCACAGCTGGTATTGGTGAAAACGGTATCGGTAACCGTGACGCAATCTGCAACGGCTTAGAATACTTAGGCACTCGTATTGACTCTGAACGCAATAATGTTCGCGGTAAAGAACAAGAAATCAGTGCTGAAGGCTCCAAAGTTAAAATCTTCGTAATCCCTACAAACGAAGAAATCATGATTGCTCGCGATACTCAACGTATTACAGCAGCTTTGAAAAAATAATATAGTTCGTATCTGAACTAGGTGACTAATAGAGTCATTAAACCCCGTCTATATCTAAGATATGGACGGGGTTTTTGTAGTTTTTATGCATAGAATATCTTATAATAGAATGTATAGTTACAAAGTAGTGATTTCTTTTAAAGGGGTAAAGTATGACGGTATTATATAAAGAGCAGTCTCAGCGCGCTAAAAGTGCAGAGCTATTAGTAATGTGTTTTGTCTTCTTATTGCTTTGTGCAGTAGCATATACGACGTATCGGAGCATTCAATTACAAACGGTATTATTAGCTGAGTATTTCATTGAAATTATGGCTATCATTGTTATTGTTAAACAAGCGGTTAGTCGATATACATATATTCTGACAGATACAAAACTTGTCATTGAAGAATCTTCTTTCTTTAGAAAACGTCATTTTGAAGTAGATTATAACATGATCGATGGGGTATTTAAGTTCGAGCGCGAGCTATTGTCGAATATTAAATATCGCTACAAATATAGAAAATGCTCCACTTCTGATCCACGTCCAATCTGGTCTTTGGTATATGCTACCGTAGACGGCAATAAGGTTAAGAATGGTCGCTTATTGTTAAAAGCGGAAGATAGATTCTTTGAAATATTAGAAGAAAAAGTTCCGGGCCGTATTCGTGTGCCACAAGCAGATATCGTCTTTTATGCGGCGGTTCGTGCTGATGCGGTAAAATACGGTGAAGATGTACAAGAATATTACAATAAATTAATATCTTCCGCGGAGAAGGCAAAAGATGCTTCTGAGGAAATTAAATAATCTTTGATGTATTGTTGATGTAAAGAGAGTTTATTTTACATAAAAGGAGTGCATATGGCTGGATTGTATTTGGCGAGCCAATCACCACGTAGAACTGAATTATTAACACAAGTTGGTATTGATCATACCGTAGTATCAAGTAGTTATGAAGAGCCTAATGAAGGTCACGATAGCCCTATTGAGATGGTAAAAGCTCAAGCTCTAGGTAAAGCTCGTTGTGCTGTAGGCATTCCTGAAGGTGGCATCGTACTAGGTGCAGATACTATTGTAGTCCTAGATAACGAAGTGTTAGGTAAACCTCAAGATGAAGCTGATGCAAGGCAAATGCTAGAACGTTTATCGGGCAGATCTCATTCTGTAGTAACTGGCGTAGCACTTCTCATCAAAGGAGACGAAGTAGTATTTCACAATGAAACAAAGGTGTATTTTAAAGAATTAGCGCCTTTTGAAATTGAATCTTACATTGCTAGTGGTGAGCCTATGGATAAGGCGGGTGCCTATGGAATTCAAGGTAAAGGGGCACTTTGGGTAGAGAAAATAGAAGGCTCTTATACCAATGTAGTAGGATTGCCGGTTGAGCATGTGTACGACGAACTATGTAAAGCTTTAGGCGCTAAATAACGCTAGCCTTTTATAGGTATAATGTTATAATTGGCTGTGCTGTGCTGTGCTGTGCTGTGCTGTGCT
>URZS01000119.1 GCA_900552445.1 uncultured Veillonella sp.
ATACTTGAGCAATAAAATGTCCATATAAAGCCGCTTGAATCGTGTACCAACCTAGATTAACGATAGGAACGAAGAGGGAGGCAATTCTAGATCCTTCCTGACCAAAGCTGTATCGAGTCAAAAGGGCGAAGGTGAGGCCTGTTTTATAGGCAATAACGCTCACTAGTCCTGCAATGATACATAAGAAAATATTGCCTAGAATCATGGCTAATAGTAACTCATTGAAAGTTAGCCCCGCAGCTAAGCCGCCGCCAGCCATCATGCTAGTAACAAGAAAAACGAATCCAGTCCAAACAATGGTGAGAGAAAAACAGGACTTCCTTGCCCCTAACGGCACAGACTCTCTCGAGTACTCATTATCTGTGTTTGTATCAACTGGTTCTACAAACTCTAATTTCTCCTTACTCATACATCTATACTCCTTTACGTAATAAAAAAGCTACCATGATGTGTTTAAGATTTATATAAGCATGGTAGTAAAGACCTATTAGGTAGCGTAAATATAGTAGACTTCTCTAATAAAGGATAGATATTTATTGTTTTTATAATCGAATAGTATTTGCCTTCATTAAAACATACTTGGAATTAATATTCAACATGTATACTATACAATTTGAGCAATGCTGAGTGAGGTGGTATGTATTGGAGCATTAGTTTTACCTATGCATCTTAGTTATTTTTATATTCTTCATGAATGTGTTATTGTTATATTTACAATGAGTTAATTGCACAATATGCCATTCAGAGGTATTACGTACAATTATACAAATTATGTATATTGTTATTAGTTTTAATAGAATAGTGAAATGTATTAGCCCACAATGTGCTAGTACGTTTCTTTGGAAATGAATATGGTTCAATCAATAGAGCGTGGTATTGAGATACTCAGGTTGTTAGAGGCGGGCCCTCTTGGTGTGACTGAGTTGGCGAACGGGACGGCGTTGCCGAAGACGACGGTCCATCGGTTGCTCAAGACCTTTGAGGCGCATCATTGGGTTGAGTTCAATCGGGACAAGAAGTATCAGTTGTCTTGGGGCGTTTTGCCTATGGCAAAGTCCTTCCTTACGTCTTTGGATGTGCGTGCCATTGCGCAGCCATACATGGTGGCCATTCGCGATCAGCTGCAGCAGTCCGTGAATTTGTTCTTGGCGCAGGGCGATTATCGCATCTGTATCGAGCGCGTTGCGGCGGACAAGCCCTTGCGTAACGACATCAAGATCGGCACGGTGTACCCTATCTTTAAAGGGGCGGCGGGCAAGATTTTTGGGGCCTATCTAGGGGGCTTCGAGGATACTGATATGAGTGCTAGTGAAAGCGCCCAAATTCGTCATGATGGGTATGTAGTAACACGCGGCAATCGCGTACCTGATGCGGCATCGATAGCAGTGCCTATCTTCTCTTTTGGCAATAAGCTAGAGGCGGTGATGACCATCTCTGGTCCTATCGGAGACTATACGGAAGAGCGTGTCAACGAGTATCTATCTGTCATGATGGCAGTAGGTCAAACCATTTCTAAACAAATGGGGGCGACCTTATAATTTTATTTTTTACCCATTATATGGAATAGCGTTCCATTATACGGAACACTTATATGTATTGAAGATAACTTTGTGTATACCAGTAATATTTGTATATACCAGTTATACATGTTTGATGTGTTATGTAATCAGTTATACAGATTAGCCGTGTTATCTAATTAAATAGAAGCCCTTTAGACTTATGTCTGTAGTTATCGTTAGGTTTTATGGTGTGTATGTAGGAGGTAGAAATGAGTCAGCTTTTACAAGAGATTGAATCATTAAGACAGCCCATGAAGGAGTTGAACGATTTCATTTTCGATCATCCTGAGCTGGGGAACGAAGAGTTTCAAGCCCATGAGTTGTTGACGAATTTATTAGAGAAGGAAGGTTTCACCGTAGACCGTGAAGTGAGCGGCCTCAAAACGGCGTTCAGAGCGGTATACCACGTAAACGGTGGCGGTCCTAAGATCGGTTTGCTTTGCGAGTACGATGCTCTTGAAGGCTTGGGCCATGCGTGTGGTCACAATTTACAAGGTCCATCCATCTGTACGGCGGCGATCGCTTTAAAACGTACGTTGCAAGCGCCTTGCACATTGGTTGTGTACGGTACACCTGCAGAGGAAACGGCGAGCGGCAAGCTCGTTATGGCTCGGGAAGGCGTATTTGATGATTTAGACCTTGCTTTCATGATGCACGGCAGCGATACGACAACGGTAGATGGCAAGTCTTTGGCGCTAAATCTCGTGAATATCAAGTTCCACGGCAAGTCTGCTCATGCGGCGATTGCTCCAGAAAAGGGCATCAGTGCTCTTGATGCGGTATTGTTGTTCTTTAATGGCATGGAGTACTTGCGTGAGCACGTGCCGACTGAGGTTCGCATGCACGGGATCATCACTGATGGCGGCAAGGCGGCGAACATCGTTCCAGATTATGCGTGCACTCAATGGTATATTCGTTCTTCCAGTCGCATTCGTCTCGACGAGGTTGTGGCTCGTGTGAAAGACGTGGCTCAAGGGGCGGCGTTACAGGTGGGCGCTACCATGGAATGGGAAGAGGTTAAGGCGTACGACAACAAAGTTAATGTACAAACCTTGAACGATATACTTTTAAAAAATGCAGAAAAAGTAGGGACCCCAGAGATTTCTGAGCCTCGCAAGGTGACTGGATCCACCGATTTCTCTAGCGTGACGTTCCGCGTACCAGGCGCTTGTTTGCGCGTGAAATTCGTAGGTAAGGGCGTAACGAGTCATTCTCAGGAATGGTTAGACAATGGTAAAAGCCAGCTCGCTGAGGACGCTATCATGTATGGTGCGAAGGGCATTGCTCTATCTGTGGAGGAAATCCTTGAAACCCCAGGCTTGTTAGAAAAAATCAAAGAGGATTTCAAACAAGCGAAGGAAAACTTCTAAGTATTGTGTTGTAAATGGAGGGACACTGTATGAATTTGTTAGTTTGTTTATTGGTCATCGCCATAACGGGGACGCTTGTTATTAAGAAGTTTAAAGCGCAAACCGTATTGTTGTTAGGCGGTCTTATTATGATGTTCGCAGCGTATTTGTTAGGCTACACAACATCTTTCGTAGAAGCGAAGAAGTCCACAGGGGTTCTTTTCTTTGATGCTTTTGAATTCATTAACATTACCACTGCTAAAGATGCGGCAAACCTTGGTCTCATGATCATGACTTGTACTGGTTTCGCCAAGTACATGGACCATATCGGTGCCAGTTCTCGCCTCGTTGTAACAGCTATTAAACCGCTTGGTAAGATGAAATCTGCGTACCTAGTAATGGCGCTTACATTTATCCTCAATATGTTCATGTCTCTAGTAATTCCTAGTGCATCTGGCCTTGCGATGCTCATGATGGTGACAATCTTCCCAATCCTTGTGCGCTTAGGCGTTAGCCCTGTAGGTGCTGCGGCGGCTGTTGCTACAGGCCACTTGCTCGACATCGGTCCTGCCTCTGCAACGACATTACTCGTATCCAAAACAGTGAACATGCCTATCCACGAGTACTTCGTTGGTTACCAGTTGAAAGTATATATTATCTGCGGCTTGATGGCAGCTATTGCTCACTTCATCTGGCAAAAATACATGGATAAAAAATCTGGTCACATCCCTGCAGAATATGTAGAAGAGCATAAAACGGATGAGCTTGAAGTCGGTCCATTGGCATATATCTTCTTGCCATTATTGCCATTGATCTTCATCCTTGGCTTCAGCGAATACGGTATTAAAGGCGTTAAAATGAACGTAAACCTTGCGATGTTCCTCAGCTTGTTCATCGCTATGGGCTGCGAGCTCATTCGTCATCGCGACTTCCGCAAAATGGCGGCTAGCATCCAAACCTTCTTCAAAGGCATGGGCGACCAATTTGCAAACACTGTAACATTGATCGTTGCTGGTGAAACATTCGCTTTCGGTTTGACTTCCCTAGGCATCGTAAAAGAATTCGTTGCCGGTATCCAAGGCCTTGCGATCTCCGCTGACGCAGTAGGCGTTATCGTGTCTGGTATCATCATGGGTCTCAGCGTAGTAATGGGCTCTGGCGTTGCGTCTATGTTTGCCTTTGCTCCACTAGTTCCAAGTTTTGCAGCTGACCTTGGCGGTAATGCTACAACAATCCTTCTTGGCATGCAAAACGCAGCCAGCGTAGGCCGTCTACTCAGCCCAATCAGTGCTGTTATGATCGCCGTAGCTGGTATCGCAAACATCTCTAGCTTCGAACTCGTAAAACGTACAAGCGTACCTGTAATTGTTACTTTCATTACAAGTACAATTGCCATTTGGATTATTCACTAATGTGAAGCTAATAATTACTAATTTGAAGCTAGTAATTTACAATCAAATAAGAAAATAAACAAAGGCTCTACCTTAATTGGTAGAGCCTTTAATTTGTTGTTAAAGATGAATAAAAAGTGAAAGTTTATCAGAATTAATCATTGAAATAAAAATAAGCTAAGCTTATAATTGTAGTATACTGTGACATTTTAGGTTACTACTGGTTTTGTATGTTTATTGTTAGTTAGCCCATACTATAAGGGGTTGTATGGCTAAGGTTTTACTGTGAATTCAGGGGGATTAATCATGAATAAGAAGTTGTTAGTATAGATCGGAAGAGCGTCGTGTAGGGAAAGAGTGTAGATCTCG
>URZS01000120.1 GCA_900552445.1 uncultured Veillonella sp.
AATATTGACTTTCTATAGCATTATTTGTTAAAATGACTATATATCTAAATATAGATAAAATTAAAAGCTAAGACTGAAAGAAGTACTCTACAACTAACTTTTTAGCGAGAACCGATGGTGGGAGGGTTCATGGATAGGTAGACGAAATGCATTCACGAGCTGACACTCCGATTATAGGTAGGTTTGTCCGGTGACGCGCCGTTATGCGATGAGTGGGTGCCACTGCTGGTACCTAACAGAGTGGAACCGCGGACCATCGTCTCTGTATGAGATGAGAGGTCTTTTTTATTTACAAAAATGGAGGCATCGGTAACGATGAGAGAAATTACAGTTTATAATACTATGACACGCCAAAAAGAGGTATTCAATCCTGTTACACCAGGTGAGGCAAAAATGTATGTATGTGGTGTTACACCATATAATCATCCTCATATTGGCAACGCACGTCCTTTCGTAACATGGGACGTAATTCGTCGATACATGAAACATGTAGGCTATAAAGTAACTTATGTACAAAACTTTACTGACGTAGATGACAAAATCATCAATACATCTAATGGTGAAGGCGTATCTTGGGATACTATTGCAAACCGTTATATCGATGGTTATTTCGAAGTAATGGATGCTCTTGGTGTTCAACGAGCTGATATTTATCCACGTGTTTCTACGCATATCGAAGATATCATCGAGATGATCAGTACATTGATTGAAAAGGGCTATGCTTACGAACTCGATGGCGATGTGTACTATAGCGTTGATAAATTTGAACATTATGGCGAATTATCTGGCCGTACATTAGACGATATGGAAGCAGGCGCTCGTATTGAAGTTGACGGTCGCAAGCAAAATCCTATGGACTTTGCATTGTGGAAAGCCGCAAAACCAGGTGAACCTTACTGGGAAAGCCCATGGGGTAATGGTCGTCCAGGTTGGCATATCGAATGTTCTGCTATGAGCCAAAAATACTTAGGTACAGAATTCGATTTCCATGGTGGTGGTAGTGATTTAATCTTCCCACATCATGAAAATGAAATTGCTCAATCCGAAGGTTGTTCTGGCCAACATCCAGTAGTTCGTTACTGGTTACACAATGGCTTTATTACTATCAACTCTGAAAAAATGTCTAAATCCTTGAATAACTTCTTCTTGGTAAAAGATATTTTAGAACAATATAGCCCTGATGCTTTGCGTTACTTCTTGTTGAGTACGCATTATCGCAGCCCATTGGATTTCTCTGATGAGCGCTTAGAAGAAGCAAATAAATCTTTAGAACGTTTAAGCACAGCTATTGAAAACCTTCTTTACCTTGAAAAATGTGAACCAGGCTCATGTGATGAAGCTCAGCGTTTATTAGAAAAAGCAAAAGAATACGAAGAAGAATTTGAGGCTGCTATGAGCGACGACTTTAACACTGCTTTAGCAACATCTAGCATGTTTGGTCTCGCAAAGGAAATCAATATCTATTATCAAGCTGTAACAAGCAGAGAAGGCGTTGTTTGCCAAGAAGCGATTGCAGAAGTTAAACGCATCTTCAAATTCATGACAGATGTGATTGGCGTTCTCGAAAAAGCATGGGAAGGCAATATAGGTGCTAACGCTGCTGAATACGAAGAATTAATGCAAGTTATCTTGTCTGTACGTCAAGCGTGCCGTGAACAAAAACAATGGGCATTAGCTGATTGCATCCGTGATCGCTTGGCTGAAATCGGTATTACTATTGAGGATTCCCCTCAAGGTGCACGGTGGAAAAAACGTGAAGTTTAAACAATTTCAATTCTTAAAGAATGAAGCGATAAAAAAACTGACGGCTCTTGAACAAGAGCCGCTTCGTTTGCGTAATAGAACTGTTGAGGCGTGCCTTAGTGCTGATGCAGTCATGCTTGCCTATATTGGTGACGCAGTGTACTCCATGTATGTGCGTGAGCGAGTAGTACAAATGAATATTACAAAGGTACAAGTATTACACACCATTGTTACTGAATTTATTTGTGCTAAGTCACAAGCGAAAGTGTTGCTTGAGATAGAAGATACTTTCACAGAACAAGAGCAAGCTATTGCTAGACGAGCTAGAAATAGTAATGTCAATGTACCAAAGAGCAGTTCTGTTCAAGAATATCGCAGTAGTACGGCCTTTGAAGCTGTACTAGGTTTTCTTTATGAAACGCGTCAAGATGAGCGCTTACAACATATTCTGGGGCAAGCCTTTTCTATAACTCTTCGAGGTATGTAGTATGGACAATTATATTGTAGGCCGCAATGCGGTTAAAGAAGCCCTTAAAAGTGGTCGTTCAATTCAACGTATTATGGTCAGCGAAGATAAGGTGAAAACTGGTTTAGCTGATATTGTTGGTCTTGCTAAATCCCAAGGTATTGAAGTTAGACCAACACCTATTAAACAGATGAATAAGTACGACTTAGATGTACCACATCAGGGGGTTATTGCTTTAGTATCGGCGGTACAATTTAAGGAATTGGGCGAAGTTTTACAAGAAACTACACATGAAGTACCTTTGCTCATCTTAACAGATGGTGTAGAGGATCCTCATAATATGGGGGCTATCATTCGTACTGCAGAATGTGTAGGGGCTACGGCTGTACTCATTCCTAAGCGTCATAATGCGCCTATTAATGCGACAGTTGCTAAAACTTCTGCTGGGGCTATTGAACAAATTCCCTTAGTACAAGTAGGCAACGTGGCTCAAACTATTAAGCAACTACAAAAACAAGGTTTTTGGGTAATGGGGGCCCATATGGAAGGCGATCGTACCTTGTATGAGGCGGATATGACGATTCCTACGGTTATCGTCATTGGTAACGAAGGAAAGGGGATTAGTCGCGTTGTAAAAGAGGCTTGTGACTTCCTTGTAACGATCCCAATGTATGGGAATTTAAACTCCTTAAATGCATCTGTTGCAGCTGCTGTTCTTATGTATGAGGCGGTACGTCAACGCCAAGCGAAATAACTATGTTAAAAGATATCTTAATTGTAGATGGCTATAATGTGATCTTCGCCTGGACTCATCTAAAGAAATTAGCACATGAATCATTAGAGCATGCTCGAATGGAATTGAGAGATAAGTTATTAAATTACGGAAAATTTAAGGGATATGAAGTAATCCTTGTATTTGACGGTAAATATACGAAATCTGGTGGTTCCGTTGAAGTTATTACTGATGGTTTCATGGAAGTCTATACTGACGATGGAGAAACGGCAGATTCCTTTATAGAACGAGAGGTATTTTTGCGTAAAGGCAAATATACCAATGTATATGTTGTGACTTCTGATGGGGCAGAACAGAATCAAATTCTTGGGTCTGGCGGGTTGCGAATCCCTGCACGAGAACTACAGAATATGATTCGTCTTGCTAAGGAAGAGGAACGTCAGCAATATGCTCATGAACATAGACGAGATCAATTTAGCTTACGACGTAATGAAGTAGGGGGCTTATTATCTCCTGAAGTGGCTGAAAAGCTAGAGAAATTGCGACGTGGCCATTGATAGTTGAAAATCAAATACAGTTCCAGTATAATAAATATATTGGTTTTTCACGCTCAATTGTAAGGAGGATCTTATGAAACTAATTCATACACGCAAGTCCGATTACAATTTCAAGGAAATGACCGATGAGCAAGTTGTGGTCATAGCTCAAGAAGAGCAAAATGTGTTTGCAATCGATTATATTGTAAATAAATATAAGAACTTTGTTCGAGCTAAGGCCCGTTCCTATTTTTTAGTAGGTGCGGATCGAGAGGACATTATCCAAGAAGGTATGATTGGACTCTACAAGGCGACGCGCGATTTTAAACATGATAAATTAGCGTCTTTCAGAGCCTTTGCAGAATTGTGTATAACTAGACAAATTATAACAGCCATTAAATCGGCTACAAGACAAAAACATGCGCCTTTAAATTCCTATATATCTCTTAATAAACCGGTATATACAGAGGAATCAGAGCGTACATTGATCGAAATGCTATCCTCCGCAAAGGTTACAAACCCGGAGGACCTCATTATCAGCAAAGAGGAACTGGATGATATTGAGCGCAATATCGGTCATATTTTAAGTGATCTCGAGTGGGAGGTCTTGGAAGGATATCTAGACGGACGTTCTTATCAAGAAATGGCTGAGGTCACAGATCGCAGTGTTAAATCTATTGACAATGCACTGCAAAGGGTTAAACGTAAATTAGAGAAGTATTTAGAACATCGTGTATTGGGTTCGCCTAGAGCCTCACAGGAAGGATGACAGTCGTGACAAATTTTTTAATGATCCTAGAAGTAATCGTATCAATTTTATTAATCGTAGTAGTTGTGGCACAAAATAGCAAAAGCTCTGGCATGGGCGGTGCTGTTTCTGGCGCGGCAGACTCCTCTTTTGGTGGTAAGGCCCGCGGTGTAGACGGTTTCTTATCTAGATGTACAATTATTTTAGGGATTATCTTTGCTGTGTTGAGCTTAGTATTAGGAGCAATGATTAATCAATTCTAATGATGAAAGCCTGCATTGCAGGCTTTTTCTTTTTACATCCAAAGGGGGTGAAAATTTGAAGAAAAAAGTATTGGACTTTTATAAATCTATCCAACCACATGCATATCATATTGAAGATGCAGCAATGGATAATCATATTCGAGGTGGTAAAGACCTAGAAATGTTTATTCGGTCTG
>URZS01000121.1 GCA_900552445.1 uncultured Veillonella sp.
AATTATTTATAAGTGGTAAAATTAACTTGTTTTGTGATGAATAAGGTGTATATAATGAGTAGAATCTATTTCAAGTGGAATAGAACACATACAGTGAGGTGCCTTATGATTGACATTGCAAAAATAATTGAAACTAATAAAGAATATGTGAAACAACATCCTGAACTACCTAAGGCTGGATTAACAAGCCATCCTACTAAAAAGCTTGGCATCGTAACCTGTATGGACACACGTTTAGTATGCATGTTAGAAGAAGCATTAGGCTTTAACCGCGGTGAAATCATCGTTATTAAAACTGCAGGTAACAGCGTAACCCAACCTATCGACAATATTGTACAAAGTCTACTCGTAGCCACCTATGGGATGGAAATTGAAGACGTACTAATCATCGGTCATGAAAACTGCGGTATGATAGATTTTTCTGCTACAACATTTATGGAATCTATGAAAGCTAAAGGCATTAGTGAAGATGCGATCCGCATGATTGAACCAGGCCTTATCGACTGGATGGACCGGTTTCATATCTCTGAAGATAATGTAATCTATACCGTTAACTTCTTGCGCTACCATCCGCTATTCCCGAAAGGAATGGGATTCTATGGAGGCATGATGGATCCTGATACAGGCGAATTCCGTTATATTGAGATTTAGTGGTGGCCTCGATGGGGCCCCTTTACATAACTACATTTAGGTAAAAAAGAGTGATGACTAACCTCTACGCTCCAAAGCGAGCTAAGTCGCTAATCGGTTAGTCATCACTCTTTTTCTCTTTTCTCCATATATAGCCAACCTATTATTCTCGCATTCAAGGGCAACAGATATGACTCTATGGGACTGATACGGCGATAAAGTTATAAAAAGCTGTGCCCCTAAGCGAAGTGTGACTTAGCTCGCTTTGGAGCACGGAGGTTAGGGGCACAGCTTTTTAGCTAAAATGTAGCGATGTATTCGGGCCCCATAGAGTCATAATATCGTAAACTTGAACGGTAATAATAGGTTGACTATATATTCCTTTTCGCTGTATATTGTAGTTAGATTGTAAACTTAATCACATAAATTAGTTAACCTATGCGGCGGTAAGTATTCGCTTGAGAGGAGCCATGTATGAAGCAGTTAGGTATTTCTATAATTGGTACGGATACGGATGTAGGCAAGACGTTTGTAACAGGCTTGTTGGGGGCTATGGCTGTAGATGATGGCTTTGCCGTTGGTATGGTGAAACCCGTATCTTCTAGTGCTGTTCCTTTTCCTGAGTGCGTAACGATGGATGAGGATAATTATAATGTAGGCCTTGAAAGTAAGGATGCTACGCATTTAATGCGTGCTGCAGGTATTCCTGAGTCTCGTCGTCATGAAGTGAATCCTTATGCGATTGCTGGCGATTTTTCTCCTCGTCTTGCAGCAGAACTAGCAGGCATAGAAATCGATTATGATGGTGTTGTAGCTCACACGTTAGATGTAATCAACCGCTATGATCTAACCTTTGTAGAGGGGGCAGGTGGTATCACGACTCCTCTGTATGGGGATAAAACTTTCACCGATTTTATGAAGGATATAAAATTACCAGCCATTGTCGTAGCCGATGGCCGACTTGGCTCCATTAACCGTGCTATTTTAACCTGTGAATATGCAAAGATGCATGGTATCGAGGTGAAAGCTATTATCGTAAATGATACGACGGCAGTAGAACCATTCTTGTTGAAAACAAATGTAGCTGACATGGAACGTTATACAGGGATTCCTGTGGTAGCCGTTGTACCGCCATACCAAGGGCCAGATATTCAAAAGGTTCAACTTGGTTGGGCACGCTCCTTTATTGATTCTAAGAAATTATGGAATACCGTTTTAGGTTTGTAAATATAGTCATAGAGAGTTATAGTTTGTAATACTTATTAAGTATGAGGTGACAAAATGGCAGAGAAACAGCTTTCACAAGCAGCACAATGGGACCACGAGTTTGTATGGCATCCCTTTACACAAATGCAGGATTGGCTAGCACAAGAGCCGGTAGTAATCGAACGCGGTGAGGGGGTATTCCTCATCGATGAGAACGGTAAAAAGTATTACGATGGCGTCTCCTCCTTGTGGGTTAATATTCACGGTCATAATCATCCTGTGTTAAACCAAGCGTTGAAAGAGCAAATCGATAAAATTGCCCATAGTACATTATTAGGTCTTGTGAGCCCACCGTCCGCACAATTATGTAAAGAATTAGTAGAACTTGCTCCAGAAGGCTTAGAAAAAGTATTCCTATCTGATGATGGCAGTACGGCTATCGAGGTAGCTATTAAGATGGCGTACCAATACCGTCAGCTAGTGGGGCAAACAAAAAAGACTAAGTTTATCGCCCTCAATGCTGGCTATCATGGGGATACATTAGGTACCGTATCTGTAGGCGGCATTCAATTGTTCCACCAAGTATTCCATAATCTATTATTCAAACCATTAACGTTGCCAAGCCCTGGCGTATATGCAGATCTAGCTGATCGAGATAAAGCCTTTGAAGAGTCCTTGGCGGAACTTGAACGGATCCTTAATGAAGAAGGGGATGAAATTACAGCGCTCGTTATGGAACCACTCGTACAAGCAGCAGCAGGCATGCTCGTAATGCCTCACGGCTATTTGAAACGGGTTCGTGAGTTGACAGAAGCGCACGATGTATTCCTCATCGTCGACGAAGTAGCTACAGGCTTTGGCCGGACTGGCAAATTCTTTGCTTGTGAACATGAAGGTGTATCTCCGGACTTCATGACCTTGTCCAAAGGTATTACCGGCGGTTATATGCCGTTGGCGGCGACTTTGACTACAAAACGCGTGTTTGATGCATTTCTTGGCACCTTTGAAGAAAAGAAAACATTCTATCATGGTCACTCCTATACAGGTAATGCCTTGGCGTGTGCCGTTGCATTGGCTTCTTTGAAAGTATTCCGCGATGAAAAGGTTATCGATCAATTACCTGCGAAAGTGGATGCTTTCACAAAGGCCTTAGAACCGATTAAGTCCTTGAAGCATGTTAAAGAGGTGCGTCAACGGGGCCTTATCGTAGGTATTGAACTTGAAAAAGACGTGGCTACGCACGAAGCATATCGTCCAAATGATGCGGTTGGTGCTAAGGTGGCCATCCTTGCTCGTGAACAAGGTCTCATCTGCCGTCCTATCGGTGACGTAGTTATCCTCATGCCTCCATTGGCGTCGACTGTGGAGCAATTAGAGGATATGGTTCGTATTGTTGGTGAAAGTATCCAACGCGCTACGGAAGAAGAAGGTTTACTAGAAGACTTGCGCCCAATTATTCTGTAAGGATAAGGTATACGTTAACATTCAAATATAAGGTATAGAGTACATAATTCGTCTTTTAGGCGGATGTAATTAAAATGCTACACCTATTGCTTTTTACGCATATGTAAAGGCAATGGGTGTAGCTTTTTATATGAGAAAAATCGATAATTTCATGAAATTTTTAAAATATATTCTATACATTCTCAAAATTCGATGATTAATTAGCATATCTATGATACTATATATGTATAAAGGAGGTCATCGTATGGACATTTATGTAATTATGCAAGTTCTTATTTTATTTGGTGCCATCTTCCTTGGCGTTCGTCTGGGTGGTATGGGCATCGGTTACGCTGGCGGCCTTGGGGTAGTATTGTTAAGCCTTGGTATGGGTATGTTCCCTGGACAGATTCCTTGGGATGTAATTCTCATCATCATGTCTGCTATCGCTGCCATCTGTGCCTTACAGTTAGCCGGCGGTCTTGATTATTTGGTGCGTATTGCGGAAAATATTTTACGTAAAAACCCTAAACACATCAACTATTTAGCACCAACAGTAACGTATTTCTTAACTCTATTGGCTGGTACTGGTCATACAGCATTCTCTATGATTCCGGTAATCGTAGAGGTGGCAAAAAGTGAAAACATTAAGCCATCTGTACCTTTATCTATCGCCGTTGTAGCGAGTCAAATCGCTATTACAGCAAGCCCAGTATCTGCAGCAGTTGTTGCCATGAGTGGTTTCCTTGAGCCATATGGGGTAAACTATCCTACATTGCTTGCCATCTGTATTTCTACAACATTCGTAGCGGTTATGATTACAGCGTTTATCATGTCTACCTTTGCGAATAATGATTTGTCATCTGATCCAGTTTATCAAGAACGTTTGGCAGCAGGTCATGTGGCACCGCCTCGTGAAAAAAATGCCGATTTCCATTTGAAATCAGGCGCAAAAACTTCTGTATTGATTTTCTTAATTGGTATTATTTGTATCGTATTCTATGCAACTGCAATCTCCAAAAACATTGGTCTTGTTAAACCAGTTATCTTTGGTCGAAATGATGCTATCATCGGCTTCATGATGATTATTGCAGCAGCAATCACTTACTTCTGTAAGCTTGATACAGCACAACTTGTTAATACTAGTACATTCAAATCCGGCTTGTCCGCATGTGTCTGCGTACTAGGTGTAGCATGGTTGGGCGATACTTTCGTAAAAGGTCATATTCCTGAAATCAAAGCTCTTGCTTCTAGCATGGTAACGGCATATCCGTTCTTGTTAGCCGTAGCATTCTTCTTTGCAAGTACATTGTTGTACAGCCAAGCGGCAACTACACAAAGATCGGAAGAGCACACGTCTGAACTCCAGTCACGAGTGGA
>URZS01000122.1 GCA_900552445.1 uncultured Veillonella sp.
TTGGTGACACAACTGTAGACTCTGCTTCTACTCGTACAGATGCATTGAATGCATATGCTACTACAGTGGGCGCTAACAGTTTCACAAACGGTGCCTTTGCTACAAACACTGGTACGTACAATATTATTTCCAGTGAATATAATGGTGGTCGTTTCTCCAACCCTGTTAAAAACTTAGCATCTACTGTGAATGGTTCTTTCAATAGTAATGAATCTAAAACGGCTAGTAGCTACTACTCTAGTATCGGTAACAGAATCGTAGGTACAGCGAATAGAACGTTCAACTCCTATGGAGTGTTTATTTTTGTAAGAGGAAAAAATAATTATGAAAACAACCAAAATCTTATTAACAGCTATGGTGCTAACTTCTATTGCTACCTCAGCATTCGCATCTAGAGCTGTAAATATTATTTCAGGGGATGGTAAAAATATTGCGACAGCATTTCGTGATAGAGATGCATATCGATGGGATCCGTCGACTGGTGCACGAGTAAAAATCGGTACTGATTTAGAATATATTGTATCATTAAATGAGGATCTAACAGAAATTAGATCTGCAAAATTTAAAGAGAATATTGGTCCCTTTGGTGAAAAATCTAATCTAGCTATCAATTCTGATATTCTCGAATATACTAAATCAAATGTTGATAATAGTAATTCTGGTACATCCCATCTCACTGCACATGAGTTATATTTACGAACAGATGACCGTAATCATCCAGACCGATCAGCATTTAGCGCATTTAGAGCTGATTTAATTAGTATGTTTCAGGATGGTAAAGGTATTAGAATTGCCCCTGGAATGGATGGTATAAAAGCTGAAGACATTTCTGAAAATTATAGTGAATTTGATCACTTAACATCTATCCCTACAATGTCTCACTTAGATAAACGTGGTGAAACTAAGATTGATGGTAGTGTTATTGAGCTTCATAATAAAGCAGTAAATGGTGAAGATGAGCAATTGACTGCTATCGACGGTAAGCACATCAGTTTTAATAAATCTGGTGACTATAAAACTTCTGTGGATGTAGATGGTATTTCTACATTGCATTATGATCAGGGTATGAGATCGTATGCTGGTGGTATTGATGTATGGGGCCACAAAAATAATGATGATACTACTGAATTGAGAGAAATGTCATTCTCTGTTAGTAAAGTTGATGTAGGCGGTCAGCAAATTCATGGCGTATCTAAAGGTGAAGCTGATACTGATGTTGTAAACGTGAAGCAATTAAAAGACTATGTAGCAGAAAATGCTACAGTTGATACTAATACTATCACGACTGTAGTTGGCGGTGATAATACGACTGTTACTGGTACAACTGATGCTTCTGGTAATAAGGAATTCAAAGTATCTGTAAATAAAGATTTAGTAGAGATGAACTCTGTTAACTTTGGCAAAGCAACTGACGATGTTCGTGCTCGTATTGATAAAGACAGCGCTCGTTTCTTCAACGGTAGCGAAAATATCGGTGTTACACCTAAAGGTATCCAAATCGAAAACACAGATACTTTAGAACAAGCTACTTTCACAAAATCTGGTATGTACGCAAGTGAAGGGGACAAAACAGTTTACTACACTACAAACGGTATCAGTGCTGGTGACCAAATCATCAAGAATGTGAAAGCTGGCGTAGCAGATACTGATGCAGTAAACGTTTCCCAACTTAAAAAGGTGAAAGACGAAATCACTGCTGCTACAGGTACTACTACAGTAACAGCAGGTGACCACATTACGGTAACACCAACAATCAATGGTAATAGCCGTGATTACAAAGTATCTTTGTCTGAAGATATTACGAACCAAATCAACAACAATACTACGAATATCGACAAAAATAAGACAGAGATTAACAAAAACCGCGATGACATCAACAAAAACAAAGATGACATCAAGAAAAATCGCGACGATATTAACAAAAACCGTGATGATATCAACAAAAATAGAAACGATATCAACAAAAATGCAGGTAATATTGCAAACAATACTACAAACATCACTAAGAATACAGAGGACATCAAAAACCTTAAAGGCAATGTAACAAATGTTCAAAACGATGTAGCAGATATTCAAAACAATATTACAAACATCAATAACAATATGAACTCCTTCAGAGGCGATTTGTCCAAGATGGATAAACGTATCGACAAATCTGTAGCAGGTGCTGCAGCGTTGGCGGCTTTACATCCACTTGATTTCGATCCAGATGCTAAATGGGACTTTGCTGCAGGTTATGGTCACTACCGCAGTGGTGATGCGGCAGCTATCGGTGCTTTCTACCGTCCTAACGAAGATGTACAACTTAGCATCGGTTCCACAGTAGGCAGTGATGAAACAGTATTCAATGCTGGCTTGTCTGTGAAAGTAGGGGCTCATAGCAATGTATCTCGTTCTCGTGTAGCTATTGGCAAAGAAGTATTGGCTCTTAAGAAAACTGTAGCTGAACAAAATGCACAAATCCAAAAATTGACTGCATTATTGAACGGCGTAGCTGGTACTAAGATGAAAGCTGACCACACTACATTGTTCCCAGACGTGGCTGCAAACCACTGGGCATATGAAGCGGTAAGCGATTTATCTCGCCGTGGTCTTGTTGAAGGTTATCCAGATGGCACATTTGGTGGTGACCGTATGCTAACTCGTTATGAATTTGCACAAATCGTATACCGTGCAATCCAAGACGGCGTAACAGTAGATGATCGCCTCGTTACTGAATTCAGCCCAGAAATGGCATTGTTCCGCGTGGACACAGTAGCGAAAAATGCTAAAGGTGAACCAACAATTGAACGCGTTCGTGTAAACAAAAAATAGAATAGGTTATTACATAACGATTGGCTACTACGCAGATTACCTCACTTCTAAATATAATTAAGTAGTAGCCAAACCCAAAAAGCGTAACTGATATAGACGGCACTCTATACCAGTTACGCTTTCTTTTTGTGTGATTAAGTATG
The DNA here is from genome assembly GCA_900552445.1 of uncultured Veillonella sp. GTDB lineage: Bacteria > Bacillota > Negativicutes > Veillonellales > Veillonellaceae > Veillonella. The sequence goes on from URZS01000122.1 coordinate 2,958, forward strand.
GAATTAACTTTTACATTAAACTTGATGTCTAAAATAGCCTAGCTCCACTATATGTTTAATAGACTCATCGAGATATTGTTCGCTTGGGACAGTGAAGCTTTCACCATCTGATTTCGTACGAGTGATGGTTAGCGTTTCATCTAGGATTTTAATTAACTCAGCACGAGTCGTTGGCTGCGCCATTTGTCTCATAACGTACAATAGGCCTTCATCTACAGTAGGATCCTCTAGGTTAAACATATTGCCTAAGGACATATATTGTTTGCCGTTGCCTTCGATGAGGGTAGCCACATATCTAATGAATCGTTCTGGGATGTAACTCACATTTTCTACAAATAGCAATTTTTCATATCTCTCACTATACGTACGGAGATGTCCTAAAATGGTTAATAAAAATAGCTGTACATATAATGTGTCCTTATTGTATTCCTCATTAGGGTGATGTTCAGCCATGTAGTCTACAATATCTTGCACATTAAATTGTTGGAACGTGCGCATAAATTGTTTGAGCGTAATGCGTAGCGTATCGGTCCAATCCGAAGGCATGCCTAAGCGATCCTCAAAAGGTGCCGCAAAGTACAACGTGTCCAGAATGTCTTTTTGAACCGTTTCGTCTCGCACAATTTTATCTTTGTTACATGGTTTTGTTAATAAAGCCATGCGGAACTGTGTATCATAGACAAAGTCGTAATATTGTTCTTTATCCTTATGATTACCATTGGCAAGGGCTTTAATATTATCTACTACCTTATCATTGAGCCAGGTGATAAAGGATTTTTCGAGGCTTTCATCACCGATATATACGCAGCCCTGCTGTTCAGCACGTTCGATAAACTCAGACACATACACAGGATCGTTAAAGGTTTCTAAATATTCATGGGCTACATAATAATCATTGGATTCTAAGATGCGATTGATATTGTCGATTTTGTAACTCGACCGCTCTTGGGAACGTTGATCCATCTTCATCGTTTCGCCAATAAGCTTTAACACGTTTTTAGTGTATACAGTACGTTCTTGTAGTGATTGAGATTTTAATTGCTTTTCAGAGTAGAGCATAATATCTCGCATTTGCTCTAATCTTTTCCAACCAGGATACGTGTTGTAGGACACATAAGCAATGCCGCGGTCAGATAGATTGCGATTACAAATGTTGAGGATTTTATCCTTAACCATGTCAGGCACCCAAGACCAGATGCCGTGAACAATAATGTAATCGAAGGTGCCAAAGTCATCATCGATGTCCATAATATCTTTTTCTAACAAGGTCACATTGGTGAGCCCCATGGATTCGATTAATTCATTGCCGTGTTTAATTTGTACAGATGACAGGTCGATGCCTGTGAAAGTTGCCTCTGGATAGTACAGTGCTTGTGGAATGATATTGCCGCCACAAGAGGAGCCTAGCTCAAGTACACGAGCCCCCTTAATTGGGGCTGGATCAAGACCGTAGATGCGCGCCGTTGCAATTAATGAATTAATAGAACAACTAGCAAAGGCTTTAGATACATACAGGAAATCATCATAAGAGTCCTTTAATGCCTCAATGCCCGCTTGGTCGGTAGACGCTTGATGCGGAGGGGGACTAATGGATGGGCCTTCGCTGCTATTACCTTTTACTATTTCTTCTGTGGTTTCTTTATACATATCTTTATGTGCTTCTTTTTGTTGTGTGTCCATGG
>URZS01000123.1 GCA_900552445.1 uncultured Veillonella sp.
TATGGCTAAAAAGTTTTATGCAGTTCGAAATGGTCGCGTGCCAGGTATTTATATGACTTGGGCTGACTGTGAGAAGCAGGTAAAGGGCTTTGGTGGAGCTATCTACAAGTCTTTCCCTACGGAAGCAGAAGCTCTTGCTTTTGTGGAGGACTCAGGCTTATCCTTAAGCGACTTTATGAGCGCTAATAAGAGCGAACCTAAATCACCTCAAGGCGTGAAGTCTACGTCTATAAGCTCTAGATCGGTAAGTTCTAGTTCTAGGGCTCAAAGTAAAGTATCAGCAAGTGTTGTGAAACCAGATTTTACTAAGCCAAACCATGTGGTTGCTTATATTGACGGTAGTTATAATAAAGGGACAAATACCGTTGGAGCTGGTGGTGTTATCTTCTTGAATGGAAATAGGGAGACCTTTTCATTTCCATCTACTGATGAACGATATACATCATTTTGGAATGTAGCTGGTGAGTTATTAGCTGCTATGTATGTTATGAAATATGCTGTTGATCGTGGCGTTCCTGAATGTTCACTTTATTATGACTATATGGGCATTGAAATGTGGGCTACAAAGGGTTGGAAACGTAATAATGCGCTTACTCAACAGTACGCAGCATTTTATGACTCTATAAAAGACCGTGTGCGCGTACACTTTCACAAGGTAGCGGCTCATACGGGCGATACATATAATGAAATGGCCGATGCACTAGCTAAACAAGGTGCAGGTATTTAGAAATAAGAAGGGAGGGTGCTATGAATATATGTGTTACAGGTGGGGCCGGATTTATTGGCTCTCATCTTGTGGATCGATTAATTGAATTAGGGCACAATGTGCTTGTTATAGATAATTTATCTACTGGTATGCGTTCTTTTGTACATGAAGCAGCTCAATTTATTGAGATGGATGTACGAGATCCAAAACTAGTATCTATTTTTGAAGAGTTTAAGCCCTCTATCGTATTTCATGAGGCAGCGCAAACTATGGTTCAATCCTCTATGGAGAACCCTAGTTATGACTGTGATGTGAATTTATTAGGGCTTATTAATGTTTTAGATGCATGTCGTCAGGTGAAGGTTGAACAATTCTTAATGCCTTCGTCTGCTGCTGTTTATGGGGATTTAGCAGTATTGCCGTTAACTGAGGAATTAAGTGGTATGCCTTCTTCCTTTTACGGACTGACAAAGCTTACCGCAGAAGGGTATTTACGTATTTATCGTGAAGCCTTTGGATTAAATACAGTGTGCTTTAGATATGCCAATGTATATGGACCTCGTCAAGGTGATGGTGGTGAAGGTGGCGTTATCAGTGTCTTTAACCGTTTGATCGTTGAAGGTCAGCCTTTAACTGTATATGGTGATGGCGAGCAAACTAGAGACTTCATTTATGTAGATGATGTGGTAGATGCTAATATTAAGGCTATGGGGAATAGTCAATGTACAGGTATTTATAATGTATCTACCAATAAGGGAACATCTGTTAATGAGTTGATTACGCGATTCCGTGCTATTAGTGGTGCAGACTTTATGGTGCACTATGAGGCTGAGCGGGTAGGGGATATCAAGCATTCTCGTTTAAGCAATGCCAAGGCAGAACGCGATTTTGGCTTTGTTGCCACAACTACACTAGAGGACGGCTTACAAAAAACATTAGAATATTTTAAAGCTCATCATAAGTAAGGGATACAAGGTTTGGGGATATGAGTGATACACAATTTTGGGTAACTGTAGGTGTCTGGAATCTTATCGTATTTAGTATGTATGGATATGATAAATTATGTGCTATCAAGGGATATGGACGGATTTCAGAGTTTACTTTATTATTTTTAGCATTTTCATTTGGTGGTGTAGGCGCTTTATTAGGCATGGTTTTGTGGCGCCATAAGACATTAAAGATTAAATTTAAACTAGCTATTCCTATTGCGTTGCTGTGGTCTGTCTATGCAGTAGGCTTCGGTTATGGTTTGTGGGTGAACTGATTGCATAAACTAATATTTTATTCATTCTTTTATGATATAATGGGTAAAATATTGTACATAAAATGTCAGTGAAGGAGATATTTGATGTTGCGATTACAATCGGGGTTCGAGTTAGATTACGCTAACATATATAATGAAAGTTGCATACAAGAGCGAGACGTAAATAATTTTGAACGGGCTATACAAAATGTGTGGCGTCATACAAATATTTTGCGTTCTACAGGCTTTGAAGAAGGCCATGTTTCTAAAGATGGTTTGCCTGAACCTGTATTGTTTTATCAGCTTCCATATATTTCGGAAGATGGTATCAATACACCAAATATGTTGAAACGTCTTTACGAATTGCGTGACTATGCACGTCACAATATTGATACCGTTGTGTCTGTAGGCATTGGTGGCTCCTACTTAGGGAGCAAGGTCATTTTTGACGTTCAATGTGGTGCATTTTGGAATAATCTAAGTACAGAAGAACGCAATGGATATCCACGGATGTACTTTGCTGGCTTTAACGTAGATGGCGACTATTTAGCAGGTCTTATCCGCACCTTAGAATATCAAGCTCAGAAAAAAGGCCCTGATTATAAGGTGATGCTCGTTATTACCTCCAAGTCTGGTTCTACCATCGAACCAATGGCTAACTTCATGATTTTGGAGAAGGCTTTACAAGATCGCAACATTAACTATGAAGTAGTAGCTGTAACTGATGTATCTGATGATGAACATCCTACAATTTTAAGGGCTATGGCGCTAGAAAATAATTGGAAGACTTATAGTATTCCATATGGCGTTGGTGGCCGCTTCTCTGTATTTACTGAGGTAGGTTTTGTAACGGCTGCACTTGTGGGCTTCGATATTGAAGGCTTCTTAGCGGGTGCAGCGTCTATGGACGTAGCATGTCAAGAAGAGGATATTTTCAAAAATCCTGCCTTATTAAGTGCTTTATTAAAATATATTGCATCTGAACGGTATGGTCGTATTATTGAAGTATTTATGCCATATAGTGATGCGCTTCACTCTTTATCTGACTGGTATGTGCAGCTTTTATCTGAATCACTTGGTAAGATGAGTAATACTTGTTTGCCATATGGCCGCACTCCAGTACCTGCAGTAGGTACTATGGATATGCACGCTCAAGTGCAGGAACATCAAGAGGGGCGTCTTAATAAAGTCGTTCAATTTATTAAGGTTAAAGACTGGAAACATAATCTCATCGTGCCAAGTACATATAGTCAATATGAACGCTTACGCGCTCTATCGGATGTAGGTATTTGTGATATTTTAAACATTGCCTTAGATGCCAATAGAGAGGCCTTATCTAGTGATAATCGCTTTAACATGACTATAACTGTACCAACGCTTAATGCATTCCATTTAGGGGAAATTATGTTTATGCATTGTTGGGCGGTTTACTTCGAGTCTATTTTTGCTGGTGTTGATGCCTTTGACCAACCAGGTGTTGAGGTTTATAAACGTCTCATTGGTCCTAAATTAGCTCGTGCAAAGGATACACATAATTCATAAGGGGGAACTATGAATATTTTAGTAACAGGTGGTGCTGGTTATATTGGGAGTCATACTGTACGTGCCTTACAACAAGCAGGTTATACACCAATCATTGTAGATAATTTATCTCGCGGACATGTAGAATCTATTCCTGATGGGGTTACATTCTATAATATGGATATTGCAGATCCTAAGTTAGTCCAAATTATGAAAAATCATAATATCATTGGTGTTATGCATTTTGCAGCCCACTCTCAAGTGGGGGAATCCATGGTAAATCCAGCTATTTATTATGAAAATAATGTGGTTGGTTCTTATCACCTTGTTGAATCTGCTCGTGCTGCAGGTGTGAAACATTTCGTATTCTCTAGTACGGCTGCAGTATATGGTGAGCCTGAGGTGGTACCAATTCGAGAGGATGCACAATTGCAACCAACAAATGTATATGGTCGCACTAAATTGATGATTGAAGAAATGCTATCTGATTATAGTTCTATTTATGGTTCTACATATGTAGCATTGCGTTACTTCAATGCGGCAGGTGCTGATCCATCTGGTACGATTGGGGAAGACCATCATCCAGAAACTCATTTGATTCCTCTTGTGCTTGATGCCGCTCGTGGTAAAAGAGAACATATAACTGTATTTGGTACTGACTATGATACAGCTGATGGTACCTGTGTGCGCGACTATATTCATGTTAATGATTTAGCAGCTGCTCACGTATTAGCTATGGACTATTTGCGTAAAGGTGGGGAATCCCAAGTATTTAATCTTGGTAGTGGTAATGGCTTCTCCGTAAAAGAAATCATCGAAACTGCCAAAGAGGTTACAGGCATCGATATTCCTGTTCAATATGGTGAACGTCGTGCTGGTGACCCAGGTACTTTGATTGCTTCTTCTGAAAAAATCAAAAACTTACTTGGTTGGGATCCTAAATTCAGCAATGTAGCTGATGTTATCAAAGATGCTTGGAAATGGCATACATCTCATCCAGATGGCTTTAACAGTAAATAAAATAAGAACAAATACTTTTGATTTGTCAATATAATGAATGACTCTATTAGTCACCTAGGTGACTGGTAGAGTCATTTTTTTGTAGGGATTTAGAAGGACCTCCTAGAAATTGTTTGAAGGA
>URZS01000124.1 GCA_900552445.1 uncultured Veillonella sp.
CCGATCTAACATAACGATCTACCATCACATCACCAACAACGGCAATCTTCAAGTTTGGTAGTTGCTTTGTTAAAAATTGATTAATGGTAGTATTTATCATAATCCACCTATTCCTTACCCCAATACATGCGTGCTTGATTAAAATAAGAATTAAATCGGCACAACATGTATGTATCACGTACAATCTAAAGGTTAATAATCCTCTTCAATAAGTTCGCACATAATATGTCCAGCCAAAATATGCATTTCTTGAATACGAGCTGTTACATTACTTGGAATTGCTAATGTAATGTCACATAATTCGGCTAATTTACCGCCGCCTTCACCGGTGAAAGCAATGGTATGCATACCAATAGAACGAGCCATTTCAGCTGCTTTCACAACATTCTTAGAATTACCAGAAGTAGAAATACCGATGAGTACATCACCAGTACGGCCTAATCCCTCTACTTGGCGAGCAAAGACAGTATCAAAATCATAATCATTTGCAATCGCAGTCAATGCAGAGGTGTCTGTAGTTAAAGCCACAGCTGCAAAAGAACGGCGCTCTTTTTTAAAGCGACCAATTAATTCTGCTGCTAAATGTTGAGAATCCGCTGCAGAGCCACCGTTTCCACAGAATAAAATTTTATTACCATTATCGAGAGCCGCCTTACAGCGATAGGCAATTTCTTGAATGGTATCCATATGCTCCATCGTCTTACCAAACACTTCAAGATGCTCGGTGAAACGATCCGCAATGATTGGATTTAAATCAGTCATTATAAAATCTCCTTTAGAAGTCTATCTGCATTCTTCCAGAACAATTTTTCACATTGATCCACAGATAAACCAGCCTCTTTAAATGCATCATAGAGACGATACATTTCAGAAGCATCTTTAATTTCTGTATTTGGCTTAATACCATCAAAGTCGGTTCCTAATGCAACTACATCCTCTCCGCCTTTATTGATAAGATATAAGCCGTGCTTTACAATATCTTCGATGCGACTAACGGGCGATGTCCCCAAGAAGGATTGAGCAAAATTAAGCCCAATGACACCACCTTTATTGGCTATGAGTTTAATCAAGTTATCAGGCAAGTTTCTGGTATGAGCAGTAACTTCGCGCGCATTAGAATGAGATGCTATAAAGGGTACCTCTAAGATGTCACCTAATTGCTCTGTACCAGCATCGTTAAGATGAGAACAGTCCACAATTATTCCTAAATCTTGCATAGCTTCTACAAACTCAATCCCTTTAGGTGTTAATTTTTTATATTGCTCACCACAGTGAGGTTCTCCCAAACCATTTGGATAGTTCCAAGTAAGCGTTATCAGTCTAACCCCATCTTGATAAGCTTGTTTAAGTTTATCTAAGTCGCCGCCTAGTACGCCACCTTCCTCGATGGACATAAGGGCACCAATCTTACCAGATTTGTACACAGACTCTACATCTTGATAAGAGAGCACATGCTGTATGTGCTCTCCATAGAGATGAATTTGTGTTGTACATAGGTTACGCATCTCTTCATAACGACCATAAGGATCATTCGTGTCACCAAGATTGATAAAGAGTGCAAAATCTTGTACCTTACTGTGAGCCTTTTGTAATTTCTCAATATCGATTTTCCAAGTATTACGATATAAATCACCACTATCGGGATGATCGAGTAATTGCATTATCGTATCGCAATGTAAATCTATCATAAAGCCTCACTATGTAGTAACATCAACTAACTACGCTTTGGTTTTTTAGCATCTAATTTTTTAAGCGCTTTAAGCTCTTCCATGAAGCTATCGATATTATCGAACTTACGATATACGCTGGCGAAACGAACATATGCAACTTGGTCAATATCTTTCAATTGTTGCAATACAAGTTCCCCAATGCGGTCTGTTGTAACCTCTTGGTTGATTTCGTTACGAATATCGCGCTCTACATCATTAACAACTTGTTCCATAACGGACATAGGTACTGTACGCTTATCACAAGAGCGCAACAAACCATTCAATAATTTACCGCGATCAAATAATTCGCGGCGTCCGTTTTTCTTCAATACCATAAGTGGTACTTCTTCTATAATTTCATAGGTAGTAAAGCGACGGCCACAATTGATACATTCACGGCGACGGCGAATACTATTACCTTCATCAGTCGTTCTAGAGTCTGTTACCTTCGTGTCTGTGTGTTGGCAATAAGGACATCTCATCTGTTACTACTCCTTTTCTAATCAGTCAGTAATCATGAAAAAGGCACAATACGCCTATTTTCTTATACCTTATATAGTACCATATTTAGTAGGAAAAGTACAAAAAGAACCCCTTATAAACCTATGAATTACAATCTTTTTAAGAAGATTATAATCAAAAGTGTTATAAGGGGTTCTTTAGTATGCACTTACGTGTTAAATCGTATTAAATTAACGTTTAATAGCATCTTCAATGCGAAGCAAGCAGTCGCCAGATTCGATACGGCTACCTTCACGTACAAGAATTTCTTCTACGATACCGGCCATCGGAGCTGTGATTGTTGTTTCCATCTTCATCGCTTCTGTAACGATCAATGGCTCACCTTTAGCTACGGATTGACCATTCTTAACGAGAATCTTAACAACAGAGCCAGACAATGTGGCACCGATTTCACCAGGGTTAGATTCATCAGCTTTACGACGAACAACGCCAGTAGTCTTAGCATGTTTATCATGTACTTTAATGCTACGAGGTTGACCATTGAACTCGAACAATACGATACGGTTACCATCTTCATCTGGTTCAGAGAAGCCGTTCATTTTGATGATAAGTGTTTTACCTTTTTCGATAGTTACTTGAATTTCTTCGCCCCGTTTCATACCGAAGAAGAATGTTGGCGTATCAAGTACAGATACATCACCAAAATCTTTTACAAATTTATTGTAATCTTGGTAAACCTTAGGGTACAAGCAGTATGCACTGATATCTTCATCAGTTGTTTGAGCACCCATTTCACTTAATTCATTACGAATATGTTCAAAGTCTGTTGGAGGCAATACTGCACCAGGACGAACAGTGATTGGTTTAGCACCTTTCAAGATAATTTTTTGTAACTCTTCAGGGAAACCTTGGTATGGAGTGCCAAGACGACCTTCAAAGAATTCAACTACGGATTGAGGGAAGTCTAATACATCGCCCTTTTCGTAAATATCTTTTTCAGTCAAGTTATTTTGTACCATGTACAATGTCATATCGCCTACAACTTTAGAGGATGGTGTTACTTTGATGATATCACCAAACATCATATTTACTTGGTGGTACATTTTCTTGATATCAGCCCAACGATCGCCAAGGCCTACCATCTTAGCTTGTTGTTGCAAGTTGGAATATTGACCACCTGGCATTTCGTGTTGATATACTTCGGTGTTAGGATATGCTTCTGCTTTATCTACACCTTTGTAGTATGGACGAATACTACCGAAGTAATGAGACATTTCTTCCATGTAGTCGATATTCATTTCAGGTTGACGTTCATGACCAGATAACGCATAGTACATGGAGTTCATGCTAGGTTGAGATGTACCATTAGCAAATGCAGAGTACGCTACATCGATAACGTCTACGCCAGCATCTACTGCACGACCATATGTATAAATGGCATTGCCAGAACCTTCATGAGTATGTAAATGAATTGGCACAGTAACCGCATCTTTTAATGCAGAAACAAGATTATAAGCTGCTTGAGGTTTCAAAAGACCAGCCATATCTTTAATAGCAATAATATTAGCACCAGCTTTTTCAAGCTCTTTTGCCATGCTTACATAGTAGTCCAAGTTGTATTTTGTACGAGAAGCATCAAGGATATCGCCAGTGTAGCACAATGCAACTTCAGCTAATTTATTTTGTGCACGTACTTCATCGATAGCCACATTCATGTTATCTAAACTATTCAAGCTGTCAAATACGCGGAATACATCAACACCATTAGCTGCAGCACGTTGGATAAATTGACGAACTACATTATCTGGATAAGATGTATAACCTACTGCATTAGCACCACGAAGAAGCATTTGAAGCAATGTGTTAGGCACTTCGCGACGGAACATGCGCAAACGTTCCCATGGATCTTCATGTAAGAAACGATAAGATACGTCGAAAGTAGCACCGCCCCAACATTCTAAGGAGAATAAATTAGGTACACCTTTTGCAGCATGACCAGCGACGCGAGCCATATCAATTGTACGAAGACGTGTAGCAAACAAGGATTGATGAGCATCACGCCATGTTGTATCTGTGAAGAATACTTGTTTTTGTTCAGATAACCATTTGCTGAATTTATCTGGTCCAAGTTCATCGAATTTTTGTTTAGTGCCAGGAGCTGGGCTTACATCTAATGTAGATGGCATTTGAATTGGTTCAAAGTCAGGAACCGTTTGAGGACCTGCACCAGAATAACCATTGATTGTTACATCTGCAATGTAGCGCAACAATTTAGTACCACGGTCACGATCTGGTTTCAATTCAAACAATTCAGGATGTTCTTCAATGAAGTTTACATTGTATCTACCACTTTGGAATTCTGCATGCTCTAATACATTGATTAAGAAATGAATATTAGTTTTTACAC
>URZS01000125.1 GCA_900552445.1 uncultured Veillonella sp.
ATATAAAATTATAACTATATTTTGTATATGTCATTAAAATTTGTTACTATATGTATGAAAAGCCTTGCCAATAGGGAAATTATTGTATATACTTAGGATGTAATATTAATACTAGGTCATAAAAGGTGGTCCCATGAGTCGGTTGAAGAAGCAAGAGCGCCAAAAGCAGTTACAAGAAAAACTGAATATTACGCCATTTCTTACTGATGAAGAATTGGCAACGCACTTTAGTGTAAGTGTGCCAACTATTCGTCTAGATCGACTAGAGCTGGGGATACCTGAGTTGCGTGAACGTATTCGCGTAATGGCTACAGGTCAATCACAAGAAACGGTAGATCATATACCGTATGAAGTAGTAGGGGAATTGATTGATGTCACAGAAGGGCAACAAGCATTATCTATGCTACGGACTACGGCTGATATGGAAGATCGATTTGGACATGTAGAGCCACAGTATTTATATGCTCAAGCAAATTCCCTGGCAAAAGTAGTCATGGGGACTACTGTTTGTTCTGCGGAAGTTGGAAATATAAAATATAAGAACCCAGTAGGAGCTGGTACAAATTTGGTGGCAAAAGCAGAAATTGTTCGCCGCCGAGGTAATAAGTTCTTTATTTGGGTAATCATAAGAGATAAAATAAAAGAAGTATTTCGCGCAAAATTTATTATGGAATCCGTAGAGAATAGGGTGTAAATTATGAAAATTGCAATAGACGCCATGGGTGGCGACTTTGCTCCCTTGGAGCCTGTACTAGGATCCATTGAAGCCGTACGAGCAAATGATCACATTGAAGTGGTGCTCGTCGGCGATAAGCAGCAAATTTTTGACATATTAGAAGCTAATAATGAAGCTAAGAATCCACGCATTTCTGTACATCATGCCAGTGAAGTAATCGGCATGGATGAACATCCAGGTCAAGCATTGCGTAAGAAAAAAGATGCATCTATCGTGGTGGCTACAGCGCTAGTTCGCGATAATCATTGTGATGCTGTAATTGCTCCTGGTAGCACCGGTGCTGCTGTTGCAGCTGCTCTGTTTGGTCTTGGTCGCATTAAGGGGGTAGATCGCCCTGTTATTGCAACACCAATGCCTACAGTAAGTGGTATTACTGTTATGCTAGATTCAGGTGCAAATTCAAACTGTAAACCAAAACATCTTGTACAAGGTGCATTGATGGGTTCTGAATACGCTAAAATTTTATTAGGTAAAGAAAATCCTACTGTAGGATTACTAAACATCGGTGAAGAAGCTACAAAAGGGAACGATGTCGTTCTAGGCGCGTATCCAATTTTGGAACGTATGAAGATTATCAACTTTAAAGGCAATATTGAAGGTCGTGATATTCCAAAAGGGACTGTTGATGTTGTTGTATGTGATGGCTTTGTAGGTAATGTGGTATTGAAATTTGCGGAAGGCTTGGTAACAGGCCTAACACAATTAGTAAAGGATAGCATAATGGCGGGCAGTATTTTTGCCAAGATTGGTGCTATGTTAGTAAAGCCAGCTTTGAAAAAAATGGCAAAACGCTTAGATCACACTGAAAATGGTGGTGCTCCACTCTTAGGTGTTAATGGCTTATTTATGATTTCTCATGGCAGTTCTAAGGCCAAAGAAATTAAGAGTGCTATCGAAATTGCTGATGATCTAGCAGAGCGTAAAATTATTCAACACATTCGTGATACGATGGAAATTGAAGGAGCCTTAAAGTATGACTATGATGAGTAAATCGGTAGGGATCATTGGTACTGGGAGTTTCCTTCCTGACAATGTAGTAACAAATTTTGATCTTGAAAAAATGGTTGATACCAACGACCAATGGATTAGAGAACGTACAGGCATAGAAGAACGACGCATTGCACCGGAAGGTATGAACACATCCTATATGGCAACAGAGGCAGCTAAGAAAGCATTGCAAATGGCTAAGGTCAATGCAGAAGACATCGATATGATTATCTTTGCTACCTTAACACCAGATATGATTATTCCTTCTGCAGCTTGTATTTTACAAGCTAACTTAGGAGCTAAAAACGCAGCAGCTTACGATTTACAAGCGGCATGTTCTGGCTTTGTATATGGATTGATTACTGCAGCTAGTTATATTAGTTCTGGCATTTATAAGAAGGTACTCGTTGTAGGGGCAGAAATTCTTTCCCGTCGAGTAAACTGGAATGATCGTGGCACATGTATCCTCTTCGGTGATGGTGCAGGTGCTGCAGTAGTATCTGAAGTACCTGAAGGTTACGGTATTAAAGGTATTGATATGGGCGCCGACGGCACTGGTGGACCAGCACTTTGTATTCCAGCAGGTGGTACTGCTGTGGTTGCTAATGATCAACGTATAGAAGAAGGTTTAACATTCATTCACATGGATGGCTCTGAAGTATATAAATTTGCTGTTAAAACGATGGGACGTACTGTTTTAAAATCTTTAGAACGTGCTGGTATGGAGCTCAATGAATTAGATTACTTCATCCCTCATCAAGCAAATATTCGGATTATTGATTCGGCAGCAAAACGATTACATCTGCCGATGGAAAAAGTTTTTGTTAATTTACATAAGTATGGTAATACATCTGCCGCGTCTGTAGCGATTGCTCTTGATGAAGCATATCGTGAAGGACATTTCAAACGTGGAGATAATGTTGCGTTTGCAGGATTTGGTGCGGGCCTAACATGGGCAAGCCTAGTCTTGAAATGGTATTAAGGAGGACAAATCAAGATGATTAAGACTGACATTTGTGATTTATTGCAGATTGAGTATCCAATATTACAAGGTGGTATGGCTTGGCTCGGTACTGCAGAATTAGCGGCCGCCGTATCTGAAGCGGGTGGCCTTGGCCTTATTGGTGCTGGTCACATGCCTCCTGATATTTTCCGTAACGAAATCCATAAATTAAAAGAGCGTACTAACAAGCCTTTCGGCTGTAACATTATGCTCATGTCTCCATTCGTAAAAGAAGTTATGGAAGTAGTTGTGGAAGAACGTGTTCCTGTTATCACTACAGGTGCAGGTAACCCTGGCGTATATATTCCAGCTTTGAAAGAAATTGGCACTAAAGTTATTCCTGTTGTAGCATCCGTATTATTGGCAAAACGCTTATTGCGTGGTGGTATCGATGCGATCGTTGCAGAAGGTACAGAGTCTGGTGGTCACGTAGGTGATATTACAACTATGGCATTAATCCCACAAGTAGTTGATGCTGTAGATGTACCAGTAATTGCTGCTGGTGGTATTGCTGATGGTCGTGGTATGGCTGCGGCATTTGCATTAGGTGCTAAAGCAGTACAAATGGGTACACGCTTCGTATTATCTGAAGAGTGTATTGCTCATGAAAATTACAAAAATGCTGTATTGAAAGCAAAAGATCGTGCTACAGTTATGACTGGTTTAACAACAGGTCACCCTGTACGTATTATCGATAATTCTTTGGCTCATAAATACAAAAACCTTGAATTTAGCGGTGGTTCTAAAGAAGAACTAGAAGCATTAGGTGCAGGTACACTTCGTAAAGCTGCTATTGATGGTGATGTAAAAGAAGGTTCTGTTATGATCGGTCAAATTTCTGGTATGTTAACAGATATTAAACCATGTGCAACTATCATTAAAGATATTATGACTGAAACTGAAACTGTAATTAAGAATCTTCAAGGTCTTAATAAATAAGGAGGCCCTAATGAAAACGGCATTTGTTTTTCCTGGTCAAGGTTCCCAAAAAGTAGGCATGTTACAAGATTTGTACAATGCGTATCCTATTGTGAAACAACGTTTTGAAGAAGCTGACGAAGCTCTTGGTTACTCTATTACTAAGTTATGTTTCGAAGGTCCTGATACAGAGCTTGTTAAAACAGCAAACACACAACCTGCTATTTTAACTGCATCCGTAGCTTGTTATGAAGTTCTTAAAGAGCAAGGTTTTACACCTGATATCGTAGGTGGTCATAGCCTTGGCGAGTACAGTGCTCTTGTGGCGGCTGGCGTATTGAACTTTAAAGATGCAGTCTATGTAGTTCATAAACGTGGTCAATACATGCAAGAAGCTGTGCCATTGGGCAAAGGTGCTATGGCTGCTATCTTGGCATTACCTCGTGAGCAAGTTGTACAAATTTGTGAAGAAGTAAGTGCTTCCGTAGGCTCTGTACAAGCAGTTAACTTTAACTGTCCAGGTCAAATCGTTATTGCCGGTGAAACTGCAGCGGTGGAAGCAGCAGCTGAAAAAATGAAAGAAGCAGGTGCAAAACGTGCAGTAATGCTTCCTGTAAGTGCTCCATTCCACAGCCGTTTGATGGAACCAGCTGCTCTTCGTTTAAAAGAAGAGTTGGATAAAATCCAAGTGAACGATGCTCAAATTCCTGTAGTAGCAAATGTAACAGGTAAAATCTTAACGAATGCAAATGATATTAAAGAATCCTTAGTTACTCAAGCAGCTAACCCTGTATTATGGGAAGACTGCGTAGCTGAAATGGTAAACTTTGGTGTAACTAGCTTCGTTGAAGTAGGCCCTGGCAAAGTACTTACAGGCTTTACTAAGAAG
>URZS01000126.1 GCA_900552445.1 uncultured Veillonella sp.
GAGGTCTTAATTGGTATGAATAGTTAGATGAGAACGATAGCATACAACGAATTCATAAACTCTATAAATTTCTATAAATTTTTAATAGTTTCTAAAGAAAAACCCTTCTCTGGAGCACATCAAGTTAAAATAAACTAAATGTGTTAGAGAAGGGTTTTCTATATAGACATTACACAATGAACAATTCATAGATAGATTGATTCATATCTATCTGTGATTATAGATTATGTCTGTCATTATAGATTAGGTATTTTTTATCTATAATTATAGAGTTTTTACAACGGCTGCACAGCGATCACAAAGTGTAGGATGCTCGCTATCTTGACCTACTGTATCGCGGTGGATCCAGCAGCGTTCACATTTTTCAAGAGCAGATGCAGTAACTACTGTAGCTACGCCTGTTTCTTCGTCTTTAACAGCTTCTGCTGGTGCAGCGCCGTTTACGATGTGAGCTTCGGATACGATTACGAGTTTAGCCAAGCCTTCTTCACCAAGGGCATTCAATGCGTCGAATGCAGCGCCTTCAGCGTATACTGTAACGGATGCATCCAATGGGTGACCGATTGTTTTGTCTTGACGAGCAAGTTCCAATGCTTTTTGTACGGATGTACGCAAGTCTAACAATTGGTTCCATTTATCAGCCAATTCTTGGTTGAAGTGTTCAGGATGACCTTGTGGCCAATCTTGAAGCATAACGGATTCAGGCATGCCTTCTTCTTTAGGCATGTATTTCCAAACTTCTTCCGCTGTGAAAGAAAGTACTGGAGATACCATTGCTACCAATGTTTTTAAGATTTCATACATCGCTGTTTGAGCAGAACGACGAGCTACATTGTTTTTGCCTTCAGCATACATAGTATCTTTCATTACATCAAGGTAGATGGAGCTCAAGTCTACTGTACAGAAGTTATGAATTGCATGGTACAACATGTGGAATTCATAGTTTTCATATGCATCAGAAACTTTTTGACGTACTTCTTCTAAGCGCAACAATGCCCATTTATCGAATTCGGACATATCTGCATAAGCCACTTTATCAGTATTTGGATTAAAGTCATCCAAGTTACCGAGCAAGAAGCGGAATGTATTACGGATCTTACGATATACTTCGGATAATTGTTTTACGATGTCTTTAGACAAGCGTACGTCTGCTTGGTAATCTGCGGAGGATACCCACAAACGCATAACGTCAGCGCCATATACGTCGATGATGTCGCTAGGTGCTACTGTATTACCTACAGATTTAGACATTTTGCGACCTTCGCCGTCCACAACGAAGCCGTGAGTCAATACGGAGTTATATGGTGCCTTACCTGTTGTTGCTACTGCAGTTAACAAGGAAGAGTTGAACCAGCCGCGATGTTGGTCGGAACCTTCAAGGTACATAGCACAAGGTACTTCAAGATCGTTAACTTCAAGTACGCCCGCCCAAGAGGAACCAGAGTCAAACCATACGTCCATGATGTCAGTTTCTTTTTTGAACTCATCACAACCGCAATGAGGGCATTTGAAGCCTTCTGGTAACAATTCTTTAGCACTGTGTGCCCACCATGCGTCGGAACCTTCTACAGCTACTTTTTCAAGCAATGCAGACATAGTGTCGTCGTTGATGATGTGCTCGCCACAGCTTTCACAATAGTAAATAGGAATTGGCACGCCCCAAATACGTTGACGGGAAATTACCCAGTCACCGCGGTCACGAACCATGTTAAAGATGCGGTCATGGCCCCATTTAGGGATCCATTGTACTTGGTTATCGATAGCATCAAGCGCTTGTTGACGGTAACCATCTACAGAGGAGAACCATTGTTCTGTAGCGCGGTAGATTACAGGGTTTTTACAACGCCAGCAGTGTGCATATTGGTGGCGCAAGCTAGATTTATGAAGCAATGCATTATTGTGCGCCAAGATTTTAATAACAGGCACCTCTGCATCATGAATTTCTACGCCAGCCAATGGGAATTCAGTATCGCCATAACGATTGTCGTCGACTTGTTTAGTGTAGTTACCAGTTTCGTTAACAAGAGATACGATAGGAAGCTCAGCTTTACCTTCTTTGTTGTAACGTTGAACGATGTTAAAGTCGTCTTCACCGTGTGCAGGCGCTGTATGAACGCAACCAGTACCAGCATCAAGTGTTACATGATCGCCAAGTAACACTGTGGAATTACGTTCTACGAATGGATGTTTGAAATCAGCCAATTCTAAGTCTGCACCGGAGAAGCGATTTACGATTTCGTATTCTTCAATGCCGATATCTTTCATAGCCGCATCAACAAGTTCAGTAGCCATCAAGTAATATTCGTCGCCTACTTTTACCCAGCCGTATTCAAGCTCAGGGTTAACGGAGATTGCTACGTTGGCAGGCATTGTCCAAGGAGTAGTTGTCCAGATAACAGCATATGCTTGTTTTGGATCTACGCCAGCTGGCAATGTCACCTTTTTCTCGGATACGTAAGGGAATTTTACGTAGATGGAGAAAGATTTTTTCTCAGCGTATTCGATTTCTGCCTCTGCCAATGCAGTTTCACAGTGAGTACACCAGTATACAGTTTTAAGACCTTTATAGATGTGACCGCGTTTTGCCATTTCGCCGAAGATACCAAGTTGTTTTACTTCGAACTCAGGGCGCAATGTCAAATAAGGGCGATCCCATTCACCTAATACACCAAAGCGAATAAAGTCTTGCTTTTGGGTTTCTACGCATTCTAATGCATATTCCTTACATTTGTTGCGCAAGTCCAATGGCGCCATTTCATGACGGTTAAGACCAGTGTTTTTGATAACCGCATGCTCGATTGGCAAACCGTGCGTATCCCAACCAGGGATATAGCGAGTATAATGACCAGTCATTGTTTTGTATTTCATGATGATGTCCTTCAACGTTTTGTTGAGGGCATGACCGATATGCAATTTACCGTTCGCATATGGAGGGCCATCATGCAAAATGAAAGGTTTTGCGTCTTTACGCAATTCCAAACGTTTTTCGTAAATTTTGTTGTCTTCCCAGAATTTTAAGATTTCTGGTTCGCGCTTAGGCAAATTGCCGCGCATTGGGAATTCTGTTTCAGGCAAATGTAACGTCTTACCGTAATCCATGATGTGCTCCTTTTACATAAAAAAATCGCCCGTCCCCGAAGGGACGGACGTAATATCCGTGGTACCACCCTACTGACCTTCTGTGAAAGCTAGAACATTCCGCGCATACGAAATGACTGTGCTTTATTTTGTGAAAGCCACTTAAACATATAACGGTGTTCACCGGCAGGATTCCTGCTTGCTCCAAAGTGATCCGCAAATCTCTAGATTTCCAAACCTTTCAGCCCATGAGTTTGGTCTCTACTAAATCCGTCTGAGACGTGCCGTCTTTTTCAACGCAATATTCATATAATAGATAATTATAGGTCTCAAAGGGGGAAATTGTCAACAAGTAAACTATACACCTTCAGGTATATAGGCATTTTGCACTTTATCCAATAGTTTAAAATTCATCGGTGTCCGAGCCAGCTCATTATATTGTGAAATTACCTCATGATATGCCTCTGCACTCTGATTAGCTACAAATGCATCAATAGCCGCATCAAGATTCTTAGCTTGATCAATTCGATTTTGTACCTCTACAGATGTGAACTTAGGTACAATTGCATTTGCAGCTTCCTTTTGAGCTTTCACCCATTGCACATCACTATTAGGCCCTTGATCAATTATATGGCTAACGATATCACTATAGTACCCCATCATCTCTACCATATGAGCACCATTCACTTGACCATTCGAACGCATCAACTCAATATCTTTATTACGTTCCTGTTTATGAGCAGCCGTAACTGCCTCATTTAACGCTTCATATTTTGGTTCAAATGCGTCTAATAACGCTGAAAGCTTAGCTAGTGTAGCTTGACTAAATGCATAATTATCTTTTTCATACTGCTTTGTTTTATAATACGAATCTAAAGCCTTTACATCACTTACAATGTCATGCAAGATAGGCAATACAGCATCTGTTGTGCTTTCAAGATCCTCGTAAGAACGACCTGCCTCCTTAGCAGCTACTAATTCCTGTTCAAGACGCTCATAATCCTGCACCTTAAATCCTGTTAGTGGTTCATTTGCACCTGCCTGTTGCCAGATTAGGTCATATTGGCTCCCATATTTAACCTCATTGTAGTTAAACTCATTTGTAGCAGCCAAATAGAAGCGAAACACCCTCTTCGTCTCATCTTTTTTAATGTCTTTCGCTGATGAATCTTGACTATATTGCTTTAGATTATCTAAATTCCACTGACAACCACTAACACAACCTAATGTTAGCAACACACAACCGACTAGCCCTAAGCGACGCCACCTATTTATACTACTCATACACGCTCTCCTATATATGTTTAATCTTTAGTAAAACTATTGTATTAAAATAGTAGTGCCAAAACAATATGCGACAATAAATAGACATCTTAATTAACTAAAAAAGAAAAAGCCTACATACGTAGGCTT
>URZS01000127.1 GCA_900552445.1 uncultured Veillonella sp.
TTCCCTACACGACGCTCTTCCGATCTCAGTATATAGCGCCGCACCAGATATGGATCAGCTCATTAGTACGGATACGATGGTTGAAGGGGTTCACTTTAGCTTTCAATATATGATGCCTTATGATGTAGGGCATCGGCTCATGACGGCTAATTTAAGCGATATTGCGGCTATGGGTGGAACACCAAAACAAATCGTTTTATCTGTTGCGGCTCCGCAAGAGATAGATACAGAAATTTTAGATGAAATATATAGAGGCATTAAAGCTCAATGCCAACGATATAAGCTAAATATATTAGGTGGTGACACGGTGCGCACGGAAGGTCCTATGGTGTGGACTGTAACGATTATTGGTGAGGTGCCTAAAGGAACTGCGGTTATGCGCAGTGGTGCTCAAGTAGGTGACATTGTAGGCGTTACTAATTATGTAGGCTATGCTGCCACTGGGTTAGGCGCACTTTCATACAATCTAGACGGCTATGATATGACCAAAATCGGCCATCAACGACCAGATCCTCAAATTGAATTAGGGGAACAATTGAGACAGTTAGGTGTTCATAGTATGAACGATATTAGTGATGGTCTTGGTAGTGAATTAAATGAAATTGCATCTGCTAGCAATGTTTCTATCATTGTAGAGGAAGAAGCTATTCCACTGCATGAAGAAACCTATGCACTAGCTAAGCATTTACAAACTAAGCCAGTAGATTATGCTCTATATGGTGGAGAAGACTTTCAACTAGTATTTACGGCTCCTAAGTCATTAGTTCCAAAGTTAGAACAATTAGCAGGTATTACATTAATTGGTGAAGTTGTATCTGTTTCCCCTAAGGTGCAGATGGTAACACCGGATAGAACGATTAAGACCATAGAAGCGAAAGGATATAATCATTTTCATGAAGCATAAGGCACAGGTCCAATTAGAGACACATACAGTAGAAGATACACAACAATTTGGACAGACACTAGGTAAATGGGTACAACAGAATGGAGAGCCTTTATGTATGGCCTTAATTGGTGATTTAGGGACGGGTAAAACTCATTTATCTCAGGGCATAGCTAAAGGCTTTGGCGTAACGGAAGAGATTACGAGTCCTACCTTTGCCATTATGAATACCTATGATGTGAACCGAACGCATTTATATCATTTTGATGTATATCGATTGGATGATATTAGTGAACTGGAAAATATTGGCTTTTACGAATATACAGAAGACTGTGTATCCATTGTGGAATGGGCGGATAAATTCCCTGATGAATTGCCTGATGAAACATTGTGGATTTATTTGACGCGCATTGACGATACAAGCCGATCTATTATGTTAGGTAGTGATTACCTTACAGCGGAAGATTTAGTAGAAATAGGAGGCCCATATGTGGTTGGGAATTGAGACGAGCTCACTCGTATCGAGTGTGGCCTTGATGGATGAACATAACCTTATAGGGGAATTGACCATCCAAGCTGGATTGACTCATTCCGAGCAATTAGTACCTCATATCGATATGTTGCTACGTGCCTCTCAAGTTGAAAGAAATGAGTTAAAAGGAATCGTAGTTAGTATTGGTCCTGGTTCCTTTACGGGTTTACGCATTGGCATGGGTACAGCAAAGGCAATGGCTTACGCCTTACAAATTCCTTTATATGGTGTTATGACCATGGATAGCTTAGCCCGTAATGTATCCTATACGGACCGTACAATTTGTACCGTTATTGATGCGCAGAAGAAACATGTCTATGCGGGTATTTATCAATACGAAGGTAATGAACTAGTGTGCCAGGAAGAGCCATTTGTTATACCTGCCAGTGATTTGTTAGACCGTTTTAGAGCAAATGAAGATAAGGTGTTATTCCTTGGGGATGGCATTAAACGTATTGAAAAGCTGTTAGAGAACGGAGATACTAATTTAACGATTCTAGATATATCACAACGTATTCCGAAGGCTAGTTCGTTACTGCTAGCTGGTCGTAAGTTAATAGATACAAATGAAGTATCTGATCCTATGGATATGGTGCCATATTATATTCGCCGGTCAGAAGCTGAAGTATTATGGGAAGAACGCCATAAGGATAATCCTGCCATGTTGAGCCAAAATCCTACCGTAGTAGTGACAGAGGCAGCAGGTGCAGAATGATGGAGATACGTTTAGCCACTATTGAGGATGCTCACGCTATTTATGAGATTGAACAGCAGTCCTTTTCTGTTCCTTGGAGTTTAGAATCTGTTCTCGCTGAGCTGGAAGGGGTAGCAAATAAACTATATATGGTAATTTGTGAGGAGAACCACATTGTAGGATATGCAGGTGCTTGGCTTGTATACGATGAAGGTCAAATTACGAATATCGCCATTTTACCTTCTGCCCGTGGTAAAGGATACGGCTCAAAACTTACAAAGCAATTAATTGATGAATGTTTTTCGCGAGGCATGCACGAAATCTTTTTAGAGGTGCGCATATCTAATTTAGCCGCATTGGCTATGTATAGAAATTTAGGTTTTTCTGTAAAAGGAATTCGTAAAGACTACTATTCAGAGCCTACGGAAGATGCGTACATTATGTCTCTCGTTTCAGAGGAAATAGAATGAGTATATACACATTAGCCTTGGAAAGTAGCTGTGATGAAACATCAGCCTCTGTCTTAAAGGATGGACGAACTGTTTTATCTAATGTTATTTCTAGCCAAGTGCCGATTCATAGAAAATTTGGTGGCGTTGTGCCAGAAATCGCATCACGTCACCATATAGAACAAGTTATACCTGTTATAGATCAAGCGCTACGAGATGCGAATGTGACCTTACAAGATATCGACCACATTGGCGTTACCTATGGTCCCGGCCTTGTTGGTGCACTGTTGGTAGGTGTAGCAGCAGCAAAGGGTTTATCCTTTGCTACGGGCATCCCTTTGGTGCCAGTTCACCATATGGAAGGTCATATTTTTGCTAACTTCTTAGCTAATCCAGAATTAGAGCCTCCATTTTTGAGTCTCGTCGTATCTGGTGGTCATACAATGCTAGTTCATGTAAAAGGGTACGAAGAATTTGATATTCTTGGCCAAACACGAGATGATGCAGCTGGTGAAGCTTTTGATAAAATTGCTCGTGTCATGGGCTTCCCATACCCAGGTGGTCCTCATATTGATGCTCTTGCTATGGAGGGCGATGCTGATGCTATCGAGTTTCCAAAGGCTTTGAGCGAGCCTGGTAATTTTGAATTTAGTTTTAGTGGTTTGAAATCAGCAGTTCTAAACTATTTAAATAGCAAACAACAAAAGAATGAGCCCATCAATCAAGCCGATGTGGCAGCGTCCTTCCAAAAGGCTATCGTTGATGTGCTTGTAGAAAAAACAAAAGATGCCGCACATACATTAGGTGAAACGCGTATCACCATTGCTGGCGGTGTATCTGCGAACAAGGGATTACAACAAGCATTAGAAGCTATGTGCCAAGAAGAAGGCTTTACTTATTACAAGCCTCATAAAATTTTATCTACTGATAATGCAGCTATGATTGGTTGTCGAGCTTATTACATGGCACAAGCTGGTAAATTTGGTGATTTAACATTGAATGCGAAACCAAGTGTTGAAATTGGTCATGTATCTTGGAAAGAGGATTAATTGTGGATATTGGTCAAGATATTTTAAATACAACACCATTAGGACCATTACAAACCTCATTACTTGAGCATATTAGTAAACTTATATCCTTTGGCGAGTCTTTGACCCGTCAAAGGATACAGATTTTTACGCCCCTACTGAAGAAATCACATGGTGATGTACAACAGCGTGCTGATATGTTATGTATAGAACGCAGTGAAACTGGAATCGTTACACATCACGTAAAAGGCAATCATACTTGGCATGTGATGATGGAAAATGGGCAGCCACTCATTGGGGGAGACCATGAGTTTAGACAGCACGTTTTTCCTGTGGTAGACAATGGAGGACGTATTATTGGTGGTATTTCCTTTACACTGTCGCCATCTATCAAGGTAGAGCAATATGAACAAGAGTATACTTTATCTGATACGATGCAACGTCTCATGCTGACTGCTACGGACGAACAAATCCAATCTTACGAACCGATCTCTTATTTTGACGGTTTAATTATCTTTGATGATTCTCATAAAATTCTATACGGCAATGATGCTGCATTACAATTGGTTGATTTGTTAGGCTTTGATCGACGTTTAGTAGGTTCATCTATTTATAGCAGTACTTTAAAAATATCGGCTATCCAACAAGTCTTGGCAGATAGGACTATCTATACTAGTGAAGAAATATATCAAGATATGGTGATTCGCCAGCATATGATTCCTATTGCTATGGGCCGTAATGAAACGAGATGTTTTTTAGTGTTACATGATTGTACGCGTGAAAGTAAGCAACAACGAGAATTGTTGGTGAAAAACTCAATAGATCGGAAGAGCGTCGTGTAGGGAAAGAGTGTAGATCTCGGTGGTCGCC
>URZS01000128.1 GCA_900552445.1 uncultured Veillonella sp.
ATCTACACTCTTTCCCTACACGACGCTCTTCCGATCTCATCGGGGTAGGCCGCAGATAGTGTTTTAACCATGCCTTTACCTGTTACGTGGTTTGGCAAGCAGCCGAATGGTTGCAAGCATACGATTTGTTTGGCTCCTTTTTCAATAAGGTCGATCATATCGCCTGTGAGGAACCAGCCTTCACCGCATTGGTTACCAAGGCCGATGAATTGAGCTGCTTCTTTTGCTACTTCTGTCATACGTTGTAGAGGGTCAAAGTTTTTAGACGCCGCTACGGCTTTAGCGTATGGCAAGCGGTAGAGTTCAAGGGCTTCACGCGCTAGTGTACCAAAGAAACCAGATAGCCATGTACCGTCAAGGTGTTTTGCACGATATGTGCTGTCCATAGCACAGTACAAGAAGAAGTCTAATAAGCCAGATGTAACAACTTCGCCACCTTCTTTTTCAATGAGTTCATTGATATGATTGTTAGCGCTCGGATGGAATTTAACGTAAATTTCCCCTACTACGCCAACGCGAGGTTTTTGTACATCTTTATTAACTGGCAAGTTATCAAAGTCATGGATAATTTCTTTGATGTACTTATTGTACTGGCGAAGGCTTGCAGATGTAATGTTTTCACGTAATTTTTTAATCCAGTAATCACATAATGCATCCGTAGAGCCTGGGTTCTTTTCGTATGGCCGTGTAGCCAATACGCAT
Source organism: uncultured Veillonella sp. (assembly GCA_900552445.1). Classification (GTDB taxonomy): domain Bacteria; phylum Bacillota; class Negativicutes; order Veillonellales; family Veillonellaceae; genus Veillonella. The sequence goes on from URZS01000128.1 coordinate 703, forward strand.
TGCATGATAGCATCACCGTAAACAACGGCTTGAATCATGCGATGTAAGAAGCCTTTAGTCAACTTAAAGCCTGGTTGACGTTCCATATCGCTCGCATTAAGGGATAGGATTGGTACTTGTTTCATACCTGCATCAATCAATGCTTTACGCAAGTAACCAATATAGTTCGTCGCACGACAGCCGCCACCTGTTTGAGAGATGATAACAGCCGTTTTTTCTACGTCATATTTACCAGACAATAAGGCCGCCATGAGCTGACCTACAACGATGATTGCTGGGTAACATGCATCATTATTGATGTATTTTAGGCCCACTTCAATATCATCGCGCGTAGGGGCTGGCAACATTTCAAAGTCATAACCTTCATTTTTGAGGACTGGCTCTAAGAGGCTAAAATGCAATGGTGACATTTGTGGCACCAAGATTTTATAGGTTTTACGCATTTCCTCAGTGAATACCACACGATTGTAATCGTAAGTTGGTAATTCTTCTACCACTACTTCTTCCGGTGCCTCTGGATTATTATGACGACGCAAACTACGTTCCATTACAGATTGTAAGGACCGGAGACGAATCGTAACGGCCCCAAGGTTTGTACCTTCGTCAATTTTGAGTAAGGTATGGATTTTGTGGTTTGCTGAAAGTATATCTTTTACCTGATCTGCTACGATAGAGTCGAGACCACAACCAAAGGAGTTAAGCTCTACAATTTGGAAGCCTTCTGTTCTGCTTACAAATTCAGCAGCACGATATAAACGGCTATGGTAGGACCATTGGTCTACAACGCGCAAATGCTTGATATCATTACCGAGAGGTGCTACACCATCTTCAGTAAGAACAGCCATCCCTAGAGATGTAATGAGCTCAGGAATACCGTGGTTAATACCGGAGTCTAAATGATATGGACGGCCAGCTAAAACGATGGTTGGAATTTGTTCTGCCACGAGACGAGAAACAGTTTTCTTTGTCGTTTCACGGTAAGAGGCTTTACAGTTCTCTTGCTCTTCCCAAGCGAGATCAACGGCCTTAGCAATATCTTTCTTCTTGAGATCCAAGAAGTCCAATGCTTTCACAAGGGCAGGCACAAGAGATTTTTTATCAGCCAACGGCAAGAATGGCGCATGGAATGGAGTATCCCCTAACACATCTTGCATGTTATTTTTAATTAATTCTGGATAGGAAATAACCATTGGACAATGGTAATTGTTGTCGCGGCTAAATTCCTTAGGACCATGTTGAACACAAGGATACCAAACAAAGTCTACCTGTGCATTCGCCAGATCTCGAATATGACCATGTACAGCCTTTGCAGGATAACAAGCCGTGTCGGATGGAATCGTATCGATAGCCTTATTATATTGATCCTTTGTAGTGTAATCAGAAAGGATTACTTCATAGCCCAATGTATTGAAGAATGTAAACCAGAATGGGAAATCCTCATACATATTGAGGACGCGAGGAATACCAACGCGCATTTTACCTTCAAATTCTGGAATATTTTTCTTCAAGTAGTAGTCGAAATAACGACGTAATTTTACATCTACCAAATTAGGAACTGGTTTCCGTTCCTCTTGAATCATACCGCCCGCACCGCGGTCACAACGGTTACCCGTTACGTACGTACGACCATCGGAGAATGCGTTGATTGTCAGCATACAGTTGTTGGAGCAAAGGCCGCAATTGCGCATTGTCGTAGATACTTGCAAGGAATTAAGGCCTTCGCTATCTAACAATGTACTATTACCCTTTTGCAACTCTTCAGCTGTTTCAGCAGCAAGAAGAGCCATACCGTATGCACCCATCAAGCCAGATACGTCAGGACGAATTACTTCTACGCCCATCAATTTCTCAAAGGCACGCAAAACGGATTCGTTGTAGAATGTACCGCCTTGTACAACGATATGCTCGCCCAATTCTTTCGGGTCTTTTACCTTAAGAACCTTGTAAAGGGCATTTTTAATTACAGAATAAGCAAGGCCTGCTGCGATATCTTGTACCGTAGCACCTTCTTTTTGAGCCTGCTTAACTTTAGAATTCATGAATACGGTACAACGAGAGCCTAAGTCGATTGGCAAGGTTGCCAACAAACCTTCCTTCGCGAATTGGTCGATAGGAATGCGTAGACCAGAAGCGAAGGTATCGATGAAGGAACCGCAACCAGAGGAGCAAGCTTCGTTCAATACGATATCTTCGATGTAACCATCGCGAACCTTACAACATTTCATATCTTGACCACCGATATCCAAGATAAAGGATACATCAGGGCAGAAGAAGCGGGCCGCACGATAGTGAGCCATCGTTTCAACTTCACCGATATCGATGCCAAGGGCGCGTTTAAGAAAGGCTTCGCCGTAGCCAGTTACGCCAGAGTGCGCAATATACGCACCTTTAGGCAATAATGAGTAAATTTGCTCGATAATTTCACGAGATTTTTCTAATGGTTTACCATGGTTAGGACCATAGTGAGAGAAGATAATTTCCTTATTGCTGTTGATGAGCACTACTTTTAAAGTAGTGGAACCAGCATCAATACCAAGGTAACAAGGACCTTGAGCATCCTCGATATTCGCCTTTGGCGTTACCGCCTTAGCATGACGAGCGCGGAATTCTTCTAATTCTTGTTCATTTTTAAATAGCGGATCTACACGGTCTGTAGCTTCCATAGGAATACCGATAAGAGCACCGATTTCCTTTGTCAATTGACCAACCGTAATCTCACGGCATTCATCTTTCATCAATGCCGCCCCTAAAGCGATGAACAATTCACCATTCTCAGGGATGATGCGTTGAGATTCTTCCAGCTCTAATGTGTCACAGAAACATTGGCGTAATTCGGACAGGAATGTCAACGGACCGCCAAGGAATGCCACATTACCTTCGATTTTATGGCCGCATGCGAGGCCTGCAATCGTTTGGTTTACAATAGCTTGGAATACAGATTTAGCAATGTTTTCATGGGATGCACCTTGATTTAACAAGGCTTGAACGTCAGTTTTTGCAAACACGCCACAACGTGCCGCAATTGGGTAAATTGTATCAGAATTCATAGCCAATTGGTTGAGACCAGATGCATCAGTTTGCAATAAGGTCGCCATTTGGTCTATGAAAGCACCTGTACCACCAGCACAGGAACCATTCATGCGGTGTTCTGCAGTTTGACCTAAGTAAGTAACCTTCGCATCCTCACCACCAAGTTCGATGATAACATCTGTTTCTGGATAGAGCGCTTTTACAGCTCGCGTTTCAGCAATAACCTCTTGTACGAATGGAATGCGTACCTTTTCGGCCATCGCCATACCACCAGAACCAGTAATACATACGTGAACTAGATCATCTTCATGGCCCACTTGAGCCTCTTGAAGCAAGGTATATACTGTGTCCAAAATGTTCGCATAATGGCGTACGTACTTCTTATACAAATAATTATCGTGTTCGTCCAATAGTACAACTTTAACCGTTGTAGACCCCACGTCAATACCCATGCGTAGCATGTGCTGCATAAATACCTCTCTTTTTTACAACCGTATGACCACCTAGGCGATCATACTCGTTTTGTGAAAGTAGCACATCATAAAATACCATATACGATGTACCAAACATCTAACTTGTAAAACTCAAAATTAGATGAGGATATTATACCTTCACGAAAATATCTAAATTTTTAAATATCCTACCTA
>URZS01000129.1 GCA_900552445.1 uncultured Veillonella sp.
TAAACAAGCTAACTCTTTTATGACTAAGGCAAAGTTAAACTCCATGGAAGACTTAGAAGATAGCTGGTGGAACCTCTATGAGAAACTACAGTCTAAAGGTCGCGCTGTAGAGATATCTTTAAAAATTGAATTAGAGGATTTTCTTTATCATGTGCAGAAGTTAATACGTAACAAGTCTTTAGATACTAGCGAAAATCTAACTATTGATACAGCCGCATTTGATGACAGTCAATGTATTGGGGACTGGTGCGCACATTTTAATTCCACGTGGAAAAACCATAAGTTAGTAGGCATGGACATCGGCACAGATAGTTTGGTGCTCATGGTACTTTCAAATGCGGAATTCAAAACAGCCCAAGAACTAGCGAAAGAACTATTACATAGAATCGATGTAGCTGAACGCTCATGATATAACAGAAATTATGATGAGTAGCGTGATTATAATGTAGGAGAGAGTCATATGAGTATTGTACGTCTACCAGAATATGAAGCCGAGTTTGAGCCGGAAGTGTTTGAAATCTATGCATTGCCGCGTAGTGATGCAAATGGGGCTAGTCCTTATTTAGATAAGTACCATAGACCATTAGTGTCCACCGATGCTATCCTAGATACTCGAACTGGCGTGCTTGACCGTAGCGAAGGCATTTTGACGTGGATTATTGAGGGCCTTGATGATAGATGGGGTTATTCTTTTGAGCCGCACGGTGTCTATAAACTGTTAGTTAAGAAAGCTAAGCCCATAGAGGGTTTAGGCTATATGCGTCCTTCTTGGAATAATCGCTATTATGTACTTGAGGTGTTAGAGGAACATGCTAAACATAGCGAGTTAGAGGCGTTGTCGGCTTATTTGAAAACCCCTAAATACCTTCATACTGACAGGGGTGACTTCCTGTTAAATCGAGAGTATCAATATTACACAGCGAGAATTGATGATTATGCATTCACCCTTGATGTAGATGAGGGGTCTGATGAAAGCTGTACCGTAGCATTGGCTGCTTTCAATACAATCGATAATTTCAAAGAGTTTGAACAACGAATTAGTGCATATATTAGTGAAACATTGCTAGATCTTGCTAATGATTGGCTAGACAACGACGACCAAGATCCGATTACGGCGGACGTATTTGCCAAGCGTATTACTATGTGCGAATTGGCGTTTCGCAATGATGGCTCCATAGAGGTTTATTATGACGATGATGATATTTTCTGGGGACACTGCATCATAGCTAATATTGATGCGGATGGGAACCCTGTTCAGGCGGATATTGCAGGATGATTCAGTGGAGGTAATCAATATGGACTACTTAGAAATGTTACGAGATGATGCTAAGCTAGCTGAAGAGTTTGATATGCTGTTTGATTTTCATTTGTTAGACGGATTGGAAGAACGAGATACTGCTGAAGGGCGATGCACATTTTCTTTACCCGGCAAAGCTTTTGCTCGTGATGGTGCCGGTGGCGAATATCATCAATTAGAGGATGGCTCTATCGGGTATATGAGTAGCGAAGGAGAATGTGGTCGCATAGCTGAAAGTGTAGATGATTTAATTCATTTATTGGTATATAGCATTTGCTGGCATGATTATTGTGACGCTAGCCAATATACGGACATATCTACTCTCGAAGCCTATGCCAATGAGCGTCATGATGAAATCGCTTCTTATACAGAAATGGATGTATGGGAAAATGTTATTCAGGCACTAGGCATGCCTTTAGAAGCAAATGTGGCTGCTGAATTGCAAAAGTTCTATGATGCGGCACATCGAGAACCTTTATATACTTGTTATTTCCATGAAGATGATGGAACCGTTACAGAATCACAAAATCTGTTTTTCTAGACGTATTGCTTAAAAGGAGAATTATATGGCTATTGATGGCGTAAAAATCATAGATAGTGATGATGGACATGATATTTATAATTTAATTGTTGAGCGCTATAGAGATGGTATCAATATTGATACCATTGTTTCAGAAATTTTGGGCGAAGAGCAGAATTTTTGTACTGACGAATTCTATACAGAAATTTATTGGACTGCCGTAGCCTATTCGCTGTGGAAGATAGGCCATCTGCCGCAGGATATCAAAGAGAAAGCATTAGACATAATCGGGAAGGGTGCTCATGAGTTTTGGCTAGAAATTGATAGTAAGGCGCTCAAACAACGTCAAAAGGTGTTAGATACATTAGCCGTACAACTACAAAGTGAAAATCCAAAGCCTCTTAAGGTTCGTAAATCTAAGACAAAGCGAGAACCTCATTTTAAGGTGGGCGACGTATTAGCAGTTAAGTTTGAAAACGAGTATGGAGCTATTTTTGTATCTGACGTGGATCAATCGCCGCGAAAAATCGAATATCATTTGGCCTGTACGCGGCTTTTACAAAAAGAAAAACCTACAATGGAGCAGTTTTTAAATAGTAAAATCGCCTGCCGGAAAGACAATACTAATTTCGGTATCGATACCGACTGTTGGTTTAATCATAAAGACCTAGGCCTATTGCTAGACCATTTAGAAATCATTGGGGCTGTTGAACTATATCCGTGCAAGCTATGGAAATTAGCACCAGCAGGCACGTTGGAAGATATCTATGAGGAGATTGCAGATAATCCTAGGCTAGGAAAACTGCGTCTCATAGACACCTATGAACTGGTGAAAGAGGTTATTCAGAAATAATCTTCGGGAGAATGCGTTACTATAAAGGTGTAAATTTAATGGATACTGTGACGAAACAATATATAGAAACTGTGAAAGTCAGTGACATACCCTGGCATCGTTTGACCACAACTTACGGCCGTGCCACAGAGTTTCCTGCTCATCTTGAGGTGTTGTGGGATATGAAGAACGTTGATGCCATTGATGCGGCAGGTGAAGAGCTGGCCCAAAACATTGAGCATCAATCGACTTTATGGCATGCTACACCATTTGCTATGGTTTTCTTGCTTCGTATTTTTAAGAAAGCCTTAGAAGAGAGAACTCAGAATGACGTAGCTCATTATTTAGTAGAACAATTGGTAGATCTATTTACTGTGATTGCTGAGTGTATCAGAGATGGGCTTATGCTAGAACATGCAGATCCACTACCTAAATTTGAAGATATGCTCAACGAAGAATATCTTTGGTCTGAAGAGTATGATGAAGACGAAGATATTCTCAGATATGAGGAAGAAGAGGTCTTTCCGGATGATCTATTCTTTAGTTTTTACTACTATTCTTTACAAGTGCTTCTATTATGTAAGCCATTGTTAGACAAAAATAAAGAATATGAGGCTGTGTTGTTAGATTTGCTTACGGAGATTAAAGATTATGGGACTCATTGCAAATTATAATTGTGTAAATGATAAAAATTTAAAAGAGCTCAAGGGTTTAGGTTCATCAGAGGAAGAGCTTTTTGAAACCGTTGAAGAGTGGAGTGATGAGGACGAGTTATTGCTCGATATTGATAAGATGTGGGATGTCCTTCACTTTGTGCTTACTGGTGTGAGTACTGATCATAGAATAGACGATAATCCACTTAGTCAAGCTGTGCTTGGTGTAACGCCGATTGAGGACTTATCAGAGTATATGGCTTATACGGAACATTCCAAAATAGCTGATATCGTGACGGCTCTAGAGCAGTTTGATATAGAACAAGCACTGGAATCTTTCGATATGAAAGCCTGCAAAGAAGCAGAACTATACCCAAAAATTTGGGATTATGATGAGGAAGAGGAGGAAATCAAAGATGAAATTCTCCACGATTTCGAGCAGATGAAGGTGTTCTATAAAAAAGTGCTAGACACAAAGGGCCATGCAATAGTTACGATTTGTTAAGACGCGTATGTGTATGGCGTAGATAAGGAATACAAAATGGCTGCATTAAATGAAAAGCAGATCAGAGATGGCTTTAATTATTTCTATAGGGATGAGGAGCATCCAAAGTCTGTAGTAGAAGTCTCTGAATATGATGGCGAAGATAAATTAATTATTAATTGCACACAGTTAGATGAAGGGTATTCTGCTAAAGATAAGAAACGCATTTTACAGGAGTGGTGTGATTTTTTAGTTGAACATCCAGATACTTTTACGGAACTCATGTTTTGTACAAGAATGCCACAGGAGTTATTTGATGCGGTGTGTGCCCAGCGTAGACTTAAAAGGTTACATATAAAATGGGGTGTTTATCCAGATATTTCAAAATTAGAGAACTTACAAGAACTAGAATATCTACACATTGGGTCCGGAAGAAGTGTATCGAGCTTAGAGCCTATTTCAAGATTAGTAAATTTAGTAGCGCTGTCGATTGAAAACTTTCAACAAATTGATGATTATACGCCATTAGCTAATCTAAAACATCTTGAAAGTCTTGCCTTAGA
>URZS01000130.1 GCA_900552445.1 uncultured Veillonella sp.
TAGATATGCGATGGCGTAAAACAGAGGACTTACTAAATGAATTACCTCCATTACAGCTGGAAATATTAGAAAAAGCGTCGGAAATGGTAAAGGTTAATGGCTATTTAGTATATTCCACATGTACTATCAATAGTGGTGAAAATGAGGATGTATTGGAAAAATTCCTAGCAACTCATAAGAACTTTGTTATTGATCCTGTATCCTATGAAGGGTTACCACCGGCTACAGATGGAATGATTTCTACATATCCACCGCGAGATCATATGGATGGATTCTTTATGGCTCGTATGAAACGCATATCATAATATAAGAAATGGAGTATCATGATAGAATTATTGGGTAAGTCTTTAGAAGAATTACAATCTATCTTTAAGACCCATAATATACAAAAGTTTCGAGCGAAACAGCTAATCGACTATATTTATCATAGATATGTGTTCGATTTTCAAGAAATGACACAATTCCCGAAAGAATTACGTCAATGGTTAAGCGATAATTGTGTTATCTCTTTGCCTACATTAATTACAGAGTCTATATCTCCAGATGGAAAGACTAGAAAAATCCTATTGGAGATGACAGATCAAAGCCGAGTAGAAGCTGTTTTGATGGAGCAACATTATGGGTATTCCGTATGTGTTTCATCACAAGTAGGCTGTGCTATGGGCTGTGTATTTTGTGCCTCTACACAAGGTGGTTTATACCGCGATTTAACAGTGGCTGAAATCCTTGGTCAAGTCGTTATTTTTGGGGCTCTTACTAAAGAACAAATCCATTCTGTAGTCGTTATGGGTGCAGGGGAGCCATTACAAAATTACGATAATGTATTACAAGCATTGCAATTGTTACACGATCCGGTGATTTGTAATATTAGTTATCGTAAGATGACTATTTCCACTTGTGGGTGGGTTCCTAATATTTATAAATTAGCTGATGAAGGTTTGCCTATAACGTTGGCCCTTTCATTACATGCTACAAATAATGAAGTGCGTCGTAGTATTATGCCCGTTGGCGCCCGTTATGAATTGACGGAAGTCTTAGATGCGGTAAAATATTATTATGATATAACACAACGGCGTATCACCTTTGAGTATATCCTCATAGATTCTGTCAATGCATCTATGGAGGAGGCTCATGCATTGGGACAAATCTGTAAGGATTTCCCAAATTGTCATGTTAACTTAATTCCTGTTAATGGCAATGAACATATTGAATTATATAAACCATCTATTACGAATATGAATACATTTAAAGACATCGTTAGTTCCTATGGAGTATCTGTAACGGTACGCAAGGAAATGGGCGATGCAATCCAAGCCGCATGTGGGCAATTAAAAGCTGCTCATGGTCGGAAAAAGGAGAATCATGAATAATTTTGTTGGTTTAAGTAAAATTGGACTTGTGCGGCAGCGCAATGAAGACCGTTTCTTTATTGATGGTAACGTTTGCGCTGTCACTGATGGCATGGGTGGTTATAGCGGTGGTGAAATCGCAAGCACTTATGCTGTAGATGAAATAAGAGAATATTTGGCCTCACTTGAAACTGTGGGGCAACAAGATTTATGCGACGCTATCATTCACGCTAATCAACGCATTGTTAATCGCGTGGCTAGTGAAGAACGCCTTGCTGGTATGGGTACTACTGCTGTAGTTACAGCAATAAAAGATAATCAACTATATTGGGCAAGTGTTGGTGATAGTCGTTTGTATGTATATAGGGATGGTCTTTTAAGACAAATTACTACGGATCATTCTATGGTACAAGAATTATTAACTGCTGGAGAGATTACAAAGGATGAAATGCTAAGTCACCCTCAACGTAATTTATTGACACGCGCTGTCGGTGTTGACGAAGTACTAGAGGTTGATAGCGGTATTGAGTCGATTCTTCCCGGTGATCGTATTTTACTCTGTACTGATGGATTAAGTGGCTATGTAACAGATGATGTAATTGCCTCTGCATTGCAATCGTCTGATGATAACATGATGGTTGTTGAATCATTAATGGATACTGTTTATGAAGTCGGAGCAGGAGATAATGTGACCATTGTAGTGGGAACAATCTAATCTAGAAATGGAGAAATAATGAGTACTATGAATATAAAAGGTATACTTCTAGATAACCGCTACCGAATTGTTGATAAAATTGGCGTTGGTGGAATGGCTGACGTATACCTAGGAGAAGATACCTTATTAGGTAGACAAGTAGCAATTAAAGTATTGCATGCTAACTTTGCTAATGATGATGAATTCGTAACTCGCTTTAAGCGTGAAGCTCAAGCTGCAGGTAAATTAAATCATCCAAATATTGTAAATATGTATGATGTAGGTTTTGATCAAGATTTACACTACATCGTCATGGAATATGTAGACGGTGAAACGTTAAAAGAATATATTACTCGTCATGGCAGGCTATCCATAGATGAGGCTGTTAAGTTTACTATTGCTATAGCTGAAGGTCTTGAGCACGCTCATACAATGGGCATTGTTCACTGTGATATAAAACCACATAATGTAATTATTACGCGGACTGGCCGTGTAAAAGTAACTGACTTTGGTATCGCTCGTGCTATGAATGCTACTAATACAGTTATGTATACGAATTCAATTTTAGGATCTGCTCACTATTTGTCACCTGAGCAAGCGAGTGGAAAGCCTGTAGATGGTAATACAGATATCTATTCACTAGGTGTCGTATTGTATGAAATGCTTACAGGTCGCGTGCCATTTGAAGGCGAAACACCTATTGCAGTTGCATTAAAACATGTACGTGAAAAAGTAGCTCCTCCAACTCGATATAATCCCTCAATTCCTCCGCTTTTAGAAGCTGTTGTGATGAAGGCACTATCGAAAAATCCTGCTGATCGTTTTGATTCTATTTCAGATATGATTAGTGATTTACGACTATCTCAAGGCTTTACGATGGGGAAAACACAGCGCCATGAGCCATATGACTTTGCTACGCAAATGATTCCTGCTGTTGATCCTGAAGCACTTGAGGATTTCAGCACTATTCAAGAGGAACGTACAGACGAGGGTCAAAAGAAGAGTATGTTAAGTAAAATTGCATCAATTCCACAAAAATACATCGTTCTAGGTGCTGCTGTAATTTTCTTAGTAGCATTTTTAGGTGCTTTCTTAAGCTATGGTAACTTCTGGAGTAATACAACTGTGGACGTACCTAATGTTGTAGGTAAACAAGTATCTGTGGCTAAAAATATTTTAGAAGATAAACATTTACGTGTATCTACAAGTGAGGTTACAAACCCTGATGTTCCAGCGGGGCAAGTTATTTCACAAACTCCGGGTGCTGGGGAAAAGGTTAAGGAACAACGTACGATTCACCTTGTTGTTTCTAAAGGTGTAGGTGATATTACAGTACCAGATTTATCTGATTTAACTGTAGATCAAGCTCGTCAAAGACTCAAAGATGTTGGCTTAGTTGTAGGTAAGATAACACAACAATCTGTAGATGGTAAAAAAGATGGTGTAGTTATTGCTCAAAGTCCTTCTGGGGATTCTAAAGTTTCTAAAGGCACTACAATTGATCTTGTTGTAAATAAAGCAAAAGCTAAAAAAGTAAAAGTACCTAATCTTGTAGGTATGACATTAAAAGATGCTCGCAATACTTTGAGCAATGCTCATTTAGGTGTAAATCAAGTAGCGGGCTCTGTGGAGGACAAATCTGTAGTCACTGATCAAAGTATTAAAGCTGGTGATGAAATTGATGAAGGCTCCACTTTAAACCTTACTACTGAATTCAAAGAAGAGAAAAAGAAATCTGATAAAAAAGAAGAAAGCAGTAGTAATAAGACAACTGGTACTGTAGACGTTACTGTACCAGCTGGCTCTAAAAATCAAGAACTTAAAATCGTCGTAAAAGACGATGAAGGTTCCGCTGTAATTTATGATGATACCAATAAACCTGGTGATCGTATCGTTCGTAAAGTGTCTGGCGTAGGTAATGTGCGTATTGAAGTATATCTCAATGGTGCATTAGTACAAGAGACTGCATTATAAGAGGTACTATGATTACAGGTATTGTTGTCAAAAATATGAATGGTTACTTTTATGTTCAAGATGATACTAGTACTATTCATGAATGCAAAGTTCGGGGTAGACTTAAGCAAGGTCGCTACAGTCTACTTGTTGGCGACCGCGTTACGATTTCGGAGGATGGGTTCGTTGAATCCATCCTCGAGCGTCATAATGCAATGGTTCGCCCTGCGGTAGCTAATATTGATCAAGTTGTATTGGTTGTTGCAGCTCATGAGCCAGATATTAATGAGCTTTTACTAAATAAAATGCTC
>URZS01000131.1 GCA_900552445.1 uncultured Veillonella sp.
CTACTTCATGTACAGAAATATGCTCAGTAAAATATTGCTCTAACTCTTTATGAGGGAACTCATAAACTGTTCCAGCCGGTTCTCCTCCATTAATTGCATCTACGAGAAGGATTTTCTTCATACCTCTCATATAGGTCAGTAATTCCATCCCCATAGTGCCACCATCAATAATGGTAATAGCCGGTGTAAAAGTAAAGGACTCTTTTATGTCTTTTACAACATGTACACCAAGCCCTTCATCGGTAAGTAATATATTCCCTACTCCAAGCAGAACAATTTCATTATTTCCATCATCATAAAGGCTACTTAAATCAATACGCGGACCCTCAGAGTCCGCGTATTGTTCCAAGCCACTGATGAATTCAGTACTTGTATCAGTCATCATTCTTTAATTCTCTTTCTTTTGGATCGTCAGGATTGCTTGGACGATATGTAGTAAAGGATGGCTTCTCAATACGTTCGCCACGACGACGCTTACCGTTGAGGTCCTCAATATCAATTGGATCATGAGCATAGTATTTCATGCCAGAAACCATAGATGATACCTCACCAGATTCCTCCATAACGTCTTCTCGGAATGCCATGTACACGTGCACAATAGTAAAGAACAAGAAGCACCAAGCAATGTAGTGATGAATCATATGAATATTATATTCCCCACCAAATAGGCCAACTAAAGGAGACAAAAGAGTGCCTAAGAAGCCATTCGGATCGATCATGGCATACATGGTAGCGCCTGTAACGATTTCAAAGAAGAACATGATATATACCATTAAATACGCCGTTCTCGCCAAGGAGTTACGAATCCAATGATGTTCATGTTTTTGAGGAATCATCAAATAGTGTAATATCGCTTCTTTAAGACCATACCAATATCTCTTTTGACTGAATTTAGGTAACAGTCTATCACCACGGTTAAAGAAACCTGCCGCAATACGGAAAATAAAGGAGAATGTTAAAATTGCGCCCGCACCAAAATGAATTTGACGCATAGTTTCCATAGAGAACCAACCATCAATTGCAAAGGTTGGCTCCGGATTACCTGTTATGGCAGCAAAACCTGGGTCACCAATATATAGACCCGTCCAGAATAAAGCTGTTACGCTAAGTACCATAGTCCAGTGGAAGATGCGCAGCCATAAACTAAATACGACATACGCCTTTTTGTCAGTATGTATTAACATAAGCCCACCACCCTTTATTTACACAATGCATCAGTATTGACGGAAACGATTTTTTCGCCTTTTTTATTGTATAAATGGGTTGCACATGCAAGACATGGGTCGAAGGAATGAATAACCTTCAAAATCTCAAGTGGTTTGTCTGCAATTTTTACTTTTGTATCAATCATGGCATCTTCGTATGCACCATGTTCGTTAGCTGCAGTCTTAGGACATGCATTCCATGTGGACGGTACAATACATTGATAGTTAGCAGAGCGACCATCTTTGATGTGAATCCAGTGACCTAAACCACCACGAGGAGCATCTACAAGACCAACGCCTTTTGCATCTTTTTCCCATGTATTTGGTTCAAACTTAGCCATATCTGCTACTGCAGTATCACCATTTTTGATATTGGATACAAGTTTATTAAAGAAGTATTGGCTAATATTTGCCGCTACTTGTGCATCAAGACCACGACATGCTGTACGACCTACCATAGTTGTCATCCATACATGTGCAGGTACGCCTAAGACTTGGGATACTGTATCGATTTGACGAACAATCATAGCTTCTGCCCAAGTAGGCTCTTTAATAATACCTTGTTTTACTTTTGTATATACAACGATATATTTTGCTAATGGACCAACCTCTGCAGTTTTACCTTTGAAAGTTGGAGATTTAATCCAAGAGTATTTTTTATCTTCGTCAAGATACTCCCATTTCTCTTTAGTACCAGATTTAGGACCTGTGAATTTAGGATCTGTAACACCATCAATAGGATGAAGTGTTTTCGTGCCATCTGGATATGTGAACCAAGAGTGGTCAACCTCTTCACTAAGGTATTGAGGATCCATGAAGTCCTTACCTTCCAATGGGATAAATGTAGCTTTATCTACACCTAATGCAAAGTTTTCTACTACACCATTAGAGCGAACGATACATTTTTTATGGTAGTCACCATTGGAAGTACCTGTATAAGTATCATCAGGATAGTCACCATAAGACATAACGCGTTTTTTCGCAAGACCACCACCGTCAATCATACCTTTTTCTACGTACATTTTGCCAATAGCCAAAAGATCTGGTAGATAGAAGTTATCTACCAAGTCTTTAGTCAATGCAATAGATTGTTCTACTGCAGCAAGACGTTGCGTATTGATAGGTGCATTCATATCATTCATGGAGATAGCGCATGGCATACCGCCAATGATGTAATGTGGATGAGGATTTTTACCACCAAATACAACGTGAGGAATTACGATATCACGTTGACGGTCAAGAATATTCAAGTAATGGGATACAGCCATCAAATGAACCTCTGGTGGCAACAAATTGTAGTCTGGATGATCCCACCATTGCGCAGAGAAAATACCTAATTGGCCAGATTCAACAATTTTCTTAACCTTTTGTTGTACTGCTGCAAAATACGCAGTAGTTGCTTTAGGGAACTCCTTAGGATATGCAGAGTCTTTAGATGCTGTTTCTGCCGGAGCTAAACCACTAATATTATAAGTAGCTAATACGTCATTTTGTAATTGCGCTGTTTTAGCTGGATCTGCACTAAGAGCCGCTACAGGACTAACCCAGTCAAGAGCATGTAAGTGATAGAAATGCACGATATGGTCATGTACATCTAAAGAGCTATGCATGATATTACGAATATAGTTCGCATTCTTAGGAATCGTAATACCTAATGCATCCTCTACAGCACGTAAAGATGCTAACGCATGTGTTGTTGTACATACGCCACAAATACGTTGTACAAAGGCCCATAAATCACGAGGGTCACGATTTTTTGCAACGAGCTCGATACCACGCCAAGCAGTACCAGAAGACAATGCGTCCTCTACCTTACCACTTGCTTCATCAACTTTTATTTCTACCCGTAAATGACCTTCAATACGGGAAATCGGATCTACTACTACGCGTTTCATTAGTGACCTCCTCCATTATTATGCTTCGTTTCATCCCATAAACCTTGTTCTTTCAAGCGTTTTTCCTCTTGAATATCAAGATATTTATTGCGAATAAGGGTTGCAGCACCATGCGCAATAACCGCTGTAGTAGCGCCAACAGCAGCTACAGTACCAATTGTATCAGCAGTTGTAATGGTATTTGCTAATGGAATGTCAGGTAAGCGTTTATAGAATACATCATTATCCCAGAAGCCCTTTTCAGAGCAACCAATACAGCCGTGACCGGATTGAATTGGATAGGATAAACCATTCCACCAACGCAAGTTACCACAAGAATTATATGTTTGAGGTCCACGACAACCTACTTTGTACAAGCACCAACCAGATTTGGATGCATCATCGTCGAATTTTTCAACGAATAGGCCAGAGTCAAAGAAGGCACGACGGTAGCATGTATCGTGAATACGATTGCCATAAAATTGTTTAGGACGACCTTGTGCATCAAGAGGCGGAATTTGACCGAATAATGCATAGTGCATTACTACACCAGTCATAACCTCTGGAATCGGAGGACAGCCAGGAACTTTAATAATTGGTTTACCAGATACAACAGAAGATACAGATACTGTATTTGTTGGATTTGGTTTAGCCGCTTGGATACCGCCCCAAGAAGCACAAGAACCATATTCGATGATTGCTGCAGCACCTTTAGCCGCTTCTAACAAGGATTGTTTAAATGTGCGACCACCTACAGTGCAGTAAACACCATCTTCGTCAAGTGGCACGCCACCTTCAACGGCCAAGATGTATTTACCAGCTTTTTCTTTGATGATTTTTTCTAGATGTTCCTCTAATGGTGCACCAGACGCAGCAGACAAAGTATCATCATATTCAAGAGAAATCATGTTCAAAATAACATCAGATGTAAATGGAGAAGATGAACGGATGAAAGATTCACTACAACCAGTACATTCATGACCATGTAGCCAAATTACCGTAGGCAATTCAGTTGTTTCAGCAGCCTTAACAACGGTGTCTAACATCGTTGGTGGTAGGCCTAAAATGGCGGTGAGTGCTACACAGGATTTCATAAATGTGCGTCGACTCAAACGGCGCTCTTGGAAGAGTGTCCATAGACTGTTTACACGATTCTTCACGGAATATAGCCTCCTTACAACAACTTTGCGCAATATATGTAT
>URZS01000132.1 GCA_900552445.1 uncultured Veillonella sp.
GAAATGACATTGCAAACAAATGAAACAGATTACTGCAATTTTAGAGGGGATTTGCATGGTGCTGTTTGTATTGGTTTAGCAGATAGTGTAATGGGGACAGCTTGTTTTACATTGGGAAAATCTGTTAGCACTATTGATCTTAATGGTAACTATGTGAAAGCTGTTAAGGGTGGTACTGTATTACGTGGTGTATCCAATGTAGAGCACAATGGCAAAACAACCATGGTGGCTACGGCCCGTATCTATAATGAATTAGGTGAACTTGTACATTTAGCTCGTGGTACGTTTTTTGTACTAGAAGAGAAGCCATTACCTGAATTACCATGGCGTTTTATTGAAGAAGACAACCCTGATTTGGTATAATATAGTTTAGACTTTTAACTATAGGAGGATGCTTTAATGGAACAAGAATTACAACGTCTTAAGGCAGAAGCCCTTGAGGCTATCAAAGGCGCTGCTATCAAACAAGCGTTGCAAGATATACGTGTTAAATATTTAGGTAAAAAAGGTGAGGTAACGGCTTTATTAAAAGGTCTTGGCAAATTATCTCCAGAAGAACGTCCTAAGGCTGGTGCTCTCGTTAATGCTGTTCGTGAAGCATTAGAGGCTGAAATTGATGCTGTGAAAATTCGCATGGAAACGGCAGAGTTAAATGCTCGTTTAGAGCAAGAGCGCATCGATATTACATTGCCTGGTCGTGTGCCAAAAACTGGCCATATTCATCCATTAACAAAGGTTAATGAAATGATTGAAGACTTCTTTATGAAAATGGGTTATACCGTTGAAGAAGGTCCAGAAGTAGAGCAAGATTACTATAACTTTGAGTGCTTAAACTTGCCTAAAGATCATCCAGCACGCGATATGCAAGATTCCTTCTATATTACAGAAAACTTCTTGTTACGTACACATACATCTCCAGTACAAGCTCGTACTATGCAACGTCATGAGCCTAACAGCCCAATTCGTATGATTGCGCCTGGTAAGGTTTATCGTTGGGACTATGATGCGACACATTCCCCAGTATTCCATCAAGTGGAAGGTCTCATCATCGACGAGCACATTACATTTGCTGACTTGAAAGGTACATTAGAGTCCTTCTTGCGTCACATGTATGGTGATGAAACAAAGGTACGTTTCCGCACGAGCTTCTTCCCATTCACAGAACCATCTGCAGAGGTAGATATTTCCTGTGTAATGTGTGGTGGTGACGGTTGTCGTGTATGCTCTCATACAGGTTGGCTTGAAATCTTAGGCTGCGGTATGGTTCATCCTGACGTATTGCGCATTAATGGGTACGATCCTGAAAAGGTTAAAGGCTTTGCCTTTGGCATGGGCGTAGAACGTATTGCAATGCTGTTATACGGTATTAACGATTTACGTCTATTCTTTGAAGATGATGTACGATTCTTGGAACAATTTTAGGAGGAACTCATGAAAGCAAGCTTACAGTGGATGAATGAATACGTGCCTGTGGATATGAATCGTCCTGCTCAAGAATTGGCCGATGAATTAACACAAGCTGGTATTCCTGTAGAAGATGTCATTCCTATGGATAATGGCATTAAGAAAATTTATACTGGTAAAATCGTAGAAATTACGAAACATCCAGATGCAGATAAATTACAAGTATGCCAAGTAGAATGCCTTACTGAAGAAGGCGAACCTGTTACAAAACAAATCGTAACGGCGGCTACTAATGTGGCAGTAGGTCAAATTGTGCCTGTAGCATACCATAAATCTCGCTTAGCAGATGGCACAGAAATTAAAAAAGGCAAATTGCGTGGTGTTGTATCCGAAGGTATGTTCTGTTCCGTTGCAGAATTCGGTATCTCCAACGATTTAGTATTGCCAGAAGAAGCACAAGGGATTTATATCTTCCCTGAAAATACTCCAATTGGTCTTGATGTAAAAGACGTATTGGGCATGAACGATACTGTATATGAATTCGAACTCACTGCTAACCGTGCAGACTGCTTCTCCATGGTTGGCTTATCCCGTGAATTCGGCATGATGACAAATCAAAAAGCTCTATTCCCAGTTATCATGGTAAACGAAAATGGCGAATCTATCGAAGGCAAAGCATCTGTTGAGATTGAAGCAGATGATCTTTGTACTCGTTTCACTGCTCGCGTAGTAACTGATGTTAAGGTGGAACCATCTCCATTGTGGATGCAAAACCGTTTGCGCAACAGTGGCATTCGACCTATCAATAATGTAGTAGACGTTACAAACTACGTTATGTTAGAGCTAGGACAACCTATGCACGCATACGACTATGACCATGTAAAAGGTCATAAATTAGTGGCAAGACGTGCTAAAAACGGCGAAGTACTTGTAACACTTGATGGTTCTGAACGAGAATTAAATGATTCTATGCTTATTATTGCCGATGCAGAACGTCCTGTAGGCGTAGCTGGTATTATGGGCGGTTTTGACAGCGAAGTAACGAATGAAACGACTACAGTTATGTTTGAAGCTGCTGTATTCAATGGTCCATCCATTCGCCGTACAGCTAAAGCTCTTGGCATGCGTTCTGAAGCATCTGGTCGTTTTGAACGTGGTGTAAACCATAAATATACTGCTTATGCAATCGATAGAGCTGCTCAATTATTACAACAAATCTGTCCTAGTTGTAAAGTTGATGTAGGCGTTATTGATGTATATAAAAATCCTGTAGAACAACATACTGTAACTTTCACAGCGGAACAAATCAATGATTACTTGGGTACAAATATTGAAAAAGACGAAATGGTTCGTATTTTGACTGCCCTTGAATTCGTTGTAACAGAAGAAGGGGATACATTATCTGCCCTCGTTCCAACATGGCGCGGTGACGTAACAGTAATGCCTGATATTGCTGAAGAGGTAGCTCGTATTTATAACTACGATAATATTGCTCCAACAATTCCTGTAGCAGTATTATCCTCTGGTGGTATGACGCCTAAGAAAGCTCTTACGAAAGAGGTAACACATACGTTAGCTAAATTGGGTATGACTCAAATCATTACATTTAGCTTTATGCATAAAGATGGCCTTACAAATATGATGCTTCCTGAAGGGGATAGCCGTTATACTGCCATTCCGATCTTGAATCCAATTTCTGAAGAGTTCCCTTACATGCGTACTACTTTGGTACCAGCGGTTATCGAGGCAGCAAAACGCAATATTGCGCAACAAAATAAGGATCTTTGGTTATTTGAAACAGCAAATGTATATGAGCCAAAAGCATTGCCTTTAACAGAAGTACCTCATGAGCGCCCTATGGCTTGTGGTATCTTGATGGGCAAGGTAAATCAAGCTAGTTGGAATCAAGCAGAACGCACTACAGACTTCTATGATGTAAAAGGTATCGTAGATGCGTTGTTGGTGGAACTTGGTGTTACAGGCTATGAAATCAATCGTGGTACTGAACCATACTTCCATCCAGGCGTAAGTGCTGAATACGTAGTAGATGGTAAAAAGATTGCTCAATACGGTGAATTACATCCACAAGTGAGCAAAAACTTTGACTTGCCTGGTAAAGTATATATGTTTGAAATCGATTTGGAAGCAGTATTATCCTTAACGATTCCAGCATTCCGCTATACATCTTTCAGTAAATTCCCAGGCACTAGCCGTGACCTTGCTATCGTAGCACCTGTGTCCGTCGCTAGTGGTGAAATTTTATCTATCATTAAAAAGAATGGTGGAGAATATTTAGAAAATGCATCTATCTTCGACGTTTACGAAGGTGAACATATCGAAGCTGGTTATCGCAGTCTTGCATACAACTTGCAATTCCGCTCTATGGAAGGCACGTTGAACGATGAAGATATTGACGGTAACATTCAAGCTATTATCGATGCATTAGCAGAAATTAACTGCAGATTACGTTAATCTCAAGCAGTATATTGAAAGGGTTTACCGTATGGTAAACCCTTTTAGTACTATAGTTATACCTTTAGTTAGGTAGAAAGGATTGTCCATGGAATTATTGGCTCCTGCCGGTACGATGGAAAACTTTATGGCCGCCTTAGAATCTGGAGCGGATGCGATTTACCTCGGTGGTAAAGGCTTTAATGCCCGTGCTCATGCAGCAAACTTTGGCATTGAAGAATTGGCTGAGGCTATTCGATTGGCTCACATTCTAGATGTGTCTGTATATGTAACAGTAAACATCCTCATAGGTGACTCTGAACTAACGGCTCTCGAGGCGTATTTAAAGGATTTAGAACGAATTGGTGTGGATGCTATTATCGTTCAAGACTTAGCTGTTGCTAAATTGGCGC
>URZS01000133.1 GCA_900552445.1 uncultured Veillonella sp.
GTACTTTAGAGAAGGGTATCATAGCGGGGCTCGCCGGTTGGTGCGCTACCCATATTTTAGGCTTTGCCTTAGGTATTATATTATTACCTTTGGTCGCCGCTTTTGGAGGCTTTTTATTAGGCTTTATACCTGCCGTATATGGTATATTTTCCATCTTGCGTGAGGTCATTGGTCTTGGCATTTATTGGTTTGTAGGTAGTTTTATTTTGTGGAAACTACTGAGTGTACTCCTTGATCGAGAGTTTGACTTCAAACAAGTATTAATGGGAACAGCTTATATCGAAGGGTATACAGGGGCATTGGGATTAGCATTAATCTTAGTATCTATCATTTGTATTTACATTACTCCTATTTTGATGGTTCTCTTAGTTCCTTTGGGCTTAGCCTATATGGGGGCCGTTATTTACGTAGCCGTTATGCTTTTATCTCGTCTTATGAATGTAGAGCCTCTTACAGTAGGGGCCGTTTATGTGATCTTATTTATTATCAATCATTTATATAACTGGATTATGCGTATACTCTTTGCGTAAATACAATAAGACCTCCTAGTTTGCTAGGAGGTTTTTTATTATGCCTAAAGTTGAGCTTCGTAATGTTGTAGTAATAGGTCTACATTGTCTTCATCGTACTCAATTTGTTGTGACCATCGAGCAATTTGTTTTAATGGGCTTCCTTCGATGGCGCTTGTCATGAGCATATACTCAGTGCCATCCTTCGCATAGGCGATGATAGCTTCTAAGGAATGGTCTGCAAGCATATCGATTTGGCGATACAAGATATATTGGTAGACCTTATTAAAAATGCTCATATCTTGTTGATGTACGTAATTTTTAACAGATGTAATGACTAGATCTATATCGTTGGACAATGCATTGACTTGTGTAGTCCAGGCCTCATCAATAGGCTCCGTAGTCTTGTAGAGATCTAATAGCTGTTTATAATACTCTACATTAGGGCTTGGTGTATATTGAAATAGAGCAGGCTCTACATCAAAGGCTAATAGTTGAAACACATTTTCTAGTTTTAGACGTTCATCAGGACCAAATTCATTATCATCATCTTCAATGGTAAAAACTAACTCTCTATTAGTATCGTCTTTTGCTAGCAGTTCCACGGATGCCTCACAGGACAAACCAACACCACATAGCTCTAGGTCTTCGATGTATTTATAAAATCGCGGGTGCATATGACAGGTGTCGCAAAGGCCTTCTTCGCCTAATTCGAGCACTACTTTGCAAAGCCCTTTTTCATTGAGTAAAGGGCACATAGGTTGTTCTTTAGAGAATACGAAATGGCTGCCTTCATCATCAACGGTAATCGCTTGGCGCAAGCTTTCACCAAGAGGTCCAGTCATAGTGTGATAGCGCTCAGCCGTCGGTTCATCGATATCAATGGTCCAAAGTTGGCAACATGTATTTTCACAGCGATCAGCTTTGCACTGAAATTCGTGATATATTGTAGGATAAATTGAAATCATAGTCAGCTCACTTGTAGTTACAAAAATTATTCTACGTGCATTGTATCATAGGGCGTAGGTCCACGCACTAATATTATAAATAAAGATTCATATAGCTTATCAATTTAGTGTATAATTGTATATATACAATATGGTCCTGTTTGAGAGATGGAGGAGCCTATGAAATCATTACTTATAAAAGGTAGCCTTGTATTGGCGTTAGCCGCAGTGTTTGGTATGCCTAACGCGAGTGCCGCCCCTTTAGTAGCCGTAGAGCCAACTGTTGCAGTTGTTGATGGGAACCATGCGGCAATTGTAGGTGCGAATGGTTTATTAAATGCATTCATTCAAAATCATCCTAATGCGGTTATTACGGAGATTGCCTTTGATGCTGACGGTGGTCAAATCAAGTATGACGTAGAAGGCGTTGATGAAAGCGGCAAGTATGAGTTAACTTATATTTACGCAACGAATCAAATCTTTGAAAAACGTGAAGGTGATTATCATAAATCCTTAAAGAAAACATCTTTTGATCCTCGTGAGATTTTGCCTCCAGCTGCAGTAGTTAATTTTGCTTATGCTCAAACACAAGGAAAAGCTACGAGCCTTAATAAATGGTCTGTACATCATGAAAAAGGTAAGATTATTTACAAAGTTACCTTTGGTACCGAAGGTAATAAAGAAGTTGATGTACGCATTGATGCTATAAATGGTACATTGCTTTCTGTTAAATTTGATAACTAATGTATGATTGACTAGTAATTATAGCTTAATAATTCCTAGTTAATTAATTTTGAATATAATAATTAAATGCCTCAATACTAGTTTTTTCATAGGGGCGTTTTTTGTGAAAGTTTACTCATGAATGTAAATCTAAAGATAATGAGACTAGTAGTTGTATGCCGTTCGTCCTTTATACATGGGATGGATGGCAATTGATATGGTATTCATAGAATATTTAAATGGAAATCGGAAACTAGGGAATTTCATTTTAAATATATACAAATTCATTTTAGACTCACTACAAAATAGGCTTTTCAGTATGGCTCTACATTTTTATTTCATCGACTATCGATAGTATGTGTACCAGTCCAAGGACGAAACTCAAATATATCGGATTTTCCAGACTATATATCTACAGTCCACGCTAGATATATGTTTTGGAACTATATCGATAACACCGAGTTGGTTAAAAATATATATGTGAAATACTACATATATATGAATTATCAAGGAGGATATTATGAAAAAATCTATTCTTAAAAGCAGTATTGCTTTAGCAGTAGCCGGCGTATTCGGTGCTACTATAGCAGTAACAGCTGCGGAACAAGCAGCTCCAGCACCTGTAGCACAAGAAGTAGCCGTAACAGCAGCACCTGTAGCACAACCTGCAGCAGATCAAGCTGTTCCAGCAATTGAAGTGGCTCCAGTGGCTAAAGCTGAGGTTGCTCCAGTAGTTCCAACAGCAGCAGTTACTCCAGCACAACCTGCTCAAGATACTACACCGGTTCCAACTGCTACTCAAGATATTAAAACTCCAGTAGCTCAAGGAACTGTAGTTCCTAGCGAAGCAAATCCTGCAGCAGCAGTTCCTACAATCGAAACTGCAGCTGTAGCAAAAGCTCCTAGTGAAACTAAAGTAGTACGCGTTGGTGATAAAAAAACAGAGCCTTCTGCAAAAGCTGAAAAAACAGTAAAAAACAATAAAAAAGCGCATGCAGACAAAGCTCCTAAAGCAAAAGCTGTAAAAGAAGAGAAAAAAGCTGATAAAAAAGAAACTACAAAAGAGGAAAAAAAACTCTAAAAGTAGAAAATCACAACCTAGCATAACAAGTCAGCCCACAGGCGTAGTCGATCAAAATAGTATTTTCGTAATTGGTGCTAATTATTTAATTGACCAATTTGAAACTAAATTTGGTGACTCTAAGATTACGAATGTATCCTTCAAAGCAGCAGATAAAACTGCTATCTATGAAGTAGCTGGGTTCAATGCCAATGGCGCTCATTCTATGACCCTTGATGTAGCGACTGGCAATGTAACTGAAGGTACTCCTAAAGCGTATGATGCATCTATGGAAGCTAGTGCTATTGATGCTGGGACTGTGTTACCTCCACATGTGGCGATCAATGCAGCCTTCGCACAGACTGGCAATGTAGCTACTGGTATTAACTCTTGGTCTGTAACCAATCAAAATGGTACACCTGTATACAACGTAGAGTTCCATGATGCACAAAATAAACCTGTATCCATCGTATTAGATGCAAAAACAGGTATGGCCGTAAAATAAGTAAAACCTTATTCCTATACCACTGTAAAGCAAACCCTTTTAACACGAACACTAAACACCCAAAACTATACACACAAAACATAAATACACTTACACACACATACACAATACACACACAATAAACAATTACACACACGCAGCCCTCTGGATTGGATAGACAAACATTGACTCTCTCCTATGCCGTCTGTCGTTCAGAGGGCCCTTATGATTTGTGGTTCCCTCCCAATCATAAGATTATATACTTGGTATATAATACTCTCTCACAATAAGAACGTAACTGCTTTACAGTACGCTAGGTATAGGGGAGCAGGAAAGCCCGTAATGCATGTAGACCGCTGCATGTGTTACGGGCTTTTTTCGTAGGATATTTTTATATTACACGAAAGATATACGATATAAGATAAACATTACAAGATATAAGATAAAGATTACACGATATAAGATATAAGCTTATGAGCTCTTAAGAATTGCAAAAAGAGCAGATGTTTAATTTCATCTG
>URZS01000134.1 GCA_900552445.1 uncultured Veillonella sp.
TGTTGAAGACATTGCATCCTTAGAGAAAACGCTTGAATTTTTGAAAGGGGTTCGATAAAATGCATTTAGAGGGTAAAGTAGCCATTGTAACTGGCGCATCCCGTGGCATTGGTCGCGCTGTAGCTATTCATTTGGCAAAATCTGGTGCTGATGTTGTAGTTAACTATAGCGGTAGCGAAGGTGCAGCTCAAGAAACTGTAGAGGCTGTACAAGCATTAGGCCGTAAAGCCATTAAAATTAAAGCCAATGTAGCTAATGCTGATGAAGTTGCTGCTATGGTAGAAGAAGCTCATAAAGAGTTTGGACACATTGACATTCTTGTAAATAATGCGGGTATTACGCGTGACGGTTTGTTAATGCGTATGAAAGATGAAGATTTTGATGCTGTTATCGATATCAACCTTAAAGGTGTATACTTGGTAACTAAAGCAGTATCCAAAATCATGATGAAACAACGTTCTGGTCATATTATCAACATGACATCTGTTGTAGGTGTTATGGGTAATGCTGGTCAAACTAACTACGCTGCTTCTAAAGCAGGTGTAATTGGTTTTACTAAATCCTGTGCTAAGGAATTAGCAAGCCGTGGTATTACTGTAAATGCGATTGCACCAGGTTTTATCAACACTGATATGACTGATGTATTACCAGAAAAAGTTAAAGAAGCTATGGTTACTGAAATTCCATTGGGCCGCATGGCTGATGCTGAAGAAGTGGCAACTGTAGTAACATTCCTTGCTAGCGATTTTGCTAATTATATTACTGGTCAAGTTATCAATGTAGATGGCGGCATGGTAATGTAGTTGTAAAATTAGACTATATACAAATACACTTTGAAAGGAGGTGAACCACCAATGAACACTTTCGATAAAGTAAAAGCAATCGTTGTGGAACAATTAGGCGTTGATGAAGCTGAAGTTACCATTGATTCTACATTCATCGACGACTTAGGCGCTGACTCCTTAGATATCGTTGAATTGATCATGGCATTCGAAGAAGAATTCAATGTTGAAATCCCTGACGACGTTGCAGAAAAAATTAAAACCGTTAAGGATACAGTAGAATATATTGATTCTGCTAAATAAGCTGTAAAGCTGACAATTCAGCCGAACGGGAGGCCGAGTGGCCTCCCCAACGGTTTTATTTACAGGAGGATTTGATAGTGAAGCTCCCTGAACTTCGCATTGGGAATCTAGTGGCCAAAGTACCTATCATTCAAGGTGGTATGGCGATTAGATTGTCTACAGCTCGCTTGGCAGCAGCCGTTGCAAATGAAGGTGGTATCGGCCTTATTGCGGCATCCGGCTTGCCTTTTGATGAATTACGATACGAAATACAATTAGCTAGAAAATTATCACCTACGGGTATTATTGGTATAAATGCGATGGTAGCAGCAACTCAATTTGCTGGTCTAGTAAAAACTGCCATCGAAGAGGGCATTGATCTTGTAGTAGCAGGTGCTGGTTTTTCAAGAGATATGTTCGCTATGGGCAAAGAATCTGGTACTCCAATTGTACCAATTGTTTCGTCCGCAAAATTAGCTCGCATTTCTGAAGGTTTAGGTGCCGCAGCAGTAATCGTAGAAGGTTGCGAAGCTGGTGGTCACTTGGGTACGGATCGTTCCGCTCGAGACATCGTACCAGAAGTTGTGGCAGCTGTTAAAAACATTCCAGTAATTGGTGCTGGTGGTGTTCTTGATGGCCGTGATATTGTAGAAATGTTGAAATTAGGTGCTAGTGGTGTTCAAATGGGTAGCCGTTTTGCGGCTTCTGACGAATGTAATGCATCTGATGAATTGAAAAAAATGTATGTACGGGCTACAAATCCTGAGGACATCGTATTAATTCAAAGTCCTGTAGGTTTGCCTGGTCAAGCAATTAAAAACAAATTTGCTGAATCTGTATTAGACGGTACTGTAGCACCTCCAACGGTGTGTGATAACTGTTTAAAACATTGTTCCCATAAATTCTGTATCATCCGCGCTCTTTCTCGTGCACAACAAGGTGATGTGGAAACTGGTTTGGTGTTCTCTGGCAATAATATGAGAAAAGTCGATAAGATTATGCCAGTTAAAGATATCTTTGCTCAATTAAAACAGCAAGTAGCAGAGATAGATTAATTTAAAAGGGCTGTATAGCTATAAGAGGTGGAATAATTGGAAAAACGTGTAGTAATTACTGGCTTAGGGGCAGTGACTCCTGTAGGTATCGGTAAAGAGAACTTCTACAATGCGTTATTGGCAGGTCAATCTGGTATTGGGCCGATTACACGCTTTGACGCATCTGAGTATGCAACACGCATTGCAGGCGAAGTAAAAGATTTTGATATTACAAACTATGGCGTAGACAAAAAAGAAGCTCGTCGTATGGACCGTTCTGTAGAATTTGCTATCGGTGCTGCTGTTCTTGCTTGTGAAGATGCTGATCTTGACTTGGACAAAGCAGATTTAGACCGTTGTGGTACTGTAGTTGGTACTGGTATCGGCGGTATTGACTCTATCCATGAAGTATATGAAACATTGTTCGATAAAGGTCCTGGCCGTGTAAGTCCATTTGCAGTACCTATGATGATTGCAAACATGACATCTGCACGCGTATCCATTCGCCTTGGTCTTAAAGGCCCTGTTATTACAGACGTAACAGCTTGTACTTCTGGTACAAATGCTATTGGCGACGCATTCCGTATCATTCAACGTGGTGATGCTGATGTAATGTTCGCTGGTGGTACTGAAGCTGCTGTATCCCCAGCTGCTGTAGCTGGTTTCGCAGCTATGAAAGCTATGTCTACACGCAATGACGAACCAACAAAAGCATCCCGTCCATTTGACCGCGATCGCGATGGTTTCGTAATGGGTGAAGGCGCAGGTATCGTAGTTCTTGAAGAATTAGAACACGCTAAAGCTCGTGGTGCTCATATCTACGCTGAAGTAGTAGGTTATGGTACTAATGGTGATGCTTACCACATCACTGCACCAGCTCCAGGTGGTATTCAAGCTCGTAAATGTATGGAATTAGCAATTAAAGATGCAGGTATCGATCCTAAAGACGTTAACTACATCAATGCTCATGGTACATCTACTGGCCTTAATGACCAAAATGAAACATTAGCTATTAAAGAATTGTTCGGCGATCATGCTAAAAATATCGCTGTTAACTCTACAAAATCCATGACAGGTCACTTGTTAGGTGCTGCTGGTGCTATCGAAACTATCGTTATGGCGATGGCTATCGAAACTGGTAAAGTTCACCCTACAATTAACTGTGACAATCCTGATGAAGGTTTGGATCTAGACTATGTTCGTGAAGGCGCACGTGACCTAGAGGTTAAATGTGCACTTTCCAACTCTTTCGGTTTTGGTGGTCATAACGGTACACTTTGCATTCGCCGTTATGAAGCTTAATGGTTGCTATCGAAGCGCATAAGAGTAAGATGACACAAGCTCGTGAAGAATCCCTTCATGAGCTTGTTGCTCGTTTAGACATACCTGTGTCAGATATATCCATTATAGATTGTGCTTTTACACATACATCTTATGCGAATGAACATAAATCAAAGCATATCCATCACAATCAACGACTAGAGTTTTTAGGCGATGCTGTACTGGATCTCATTATTGGTGAGTACTTATTTAAAAACTATCCAGATATGGCGGAAGGTAATTTGACGAAGATTAAGGCTGCTACAGTATGTGAGGATTCTCTAGCATCCGTGAGTCGTTCTTTACAATTGGGGCAATATTTATTGCTCGGTCATGGTGAGCGTGCTTCCGGTGGTAATGATCGTAACTCTATACTAGCAGATACCTTTGAGTCCCTCATTGGTGCTATTTATATTTCTACAGATTACCAAACGGCAATGACCTTCGTTTTAAAACATCTAACAATTTATATCAAGCAAGCTTTAGAAGGTAAGCGGGGCAAAGATTATAAGACATTATTACAAGAATATGTGCAACGGGATGGTGATAAACATATCGTCTATCGTTTGCTCAGTGAAAGTGGACCCGACCATGCAAAGACCTTCCATATGGTGGTCGAAATCAATGGTGTTACTTACGAGGCAGGCTCTGGTAAAAGTAAAAAAATTGCAGAACAACATGCGGCTCAATTGACTTTAGAAAAGTTGATGGCTGACAAATAGAAAAGCGCCTAATGGCGCTTTTTTCTGTATAATAGTATATGGGTAATAATCTATATAACAGTATGTAGTAATGTTATTAATAGT
>URZS01000135.1 GCA_900552445.1 uncultured Veillonella sp.
TCCGATCTTATCATTGCTTACTTTTTCAAGTATTATTTTTCTATATATTTTTACAAAACTGTAGCTATAGGCACAGCATTGATAAGCAATATCATTTATAATATAAACATAAGGTAATTACATAAGTTCATTTAATTAAGTGATAGCATTAGCTTTCAGAATATAAAAAGCTAGAATTAGGAGGTCTATTATGGCAGGCACAGTTAATCAAGAATTAGGTTTATTATTCCAAGGTCCTAACTATGTAATCGTAAAAAAAGGCGGCAAAGCTGGTGAACAAGTTGAAAAACACAATCACCCAGAAGCAAACGTAATCTTTACAGTAGTAAAAGGTAAAGTACAAGTGTTCCTTAACGAAACTGAAGAACACGTACTCGTACCAGGCCAAGTATTAGAATTCAACGGCGACAACTACATCCAAGCAACACTTGTTGAAGACAGCGAATTCGTAGTAAACCTTATCCATAAACCTGAATAAAACACTAAAGGACAGTTGAGTTAATCAACTGTCCTTTTTATATGTATTATCTAAACTATGCACTATCTAATCTATGTATTATCTAATCGGTATCTTTCAGCTAGAAGAACACATGATATGCCCTATCAAATGCATAGTGCGCCGCTGTATAAAATGTGTCGCCATACTCAAAGGCACCTTCATGCTTAACATTCACATTCATAGCCTTAAGATCTGTTTCTAAGTTACCATCAAAATCATAATACTTAGTCGCTCGAGCAATCCCTTTTATACCAGATTCTTGTTCTTTATGTTTAACGATAATTGGTTTAGCCTGCTCACGAGAATAGTCTTTTAGGTTTTCCTTTTTTACAATGGAACTAACAGAATACTCATAATCATAGTCTGCCGTAACAACCCACTCAATAGTATGTTTCTTTTTATACTCAACAAGATATATATTAAATAGCAAGGTATAGTTTGGAGGATTATGCTCCACACTTCGTACGGAATTTAAATCAATAAACATCTCTGATTCGTCAGTTGATGAGATACATTTAAAATGCTCAGCATGTTGTAGTTCATATAATGATATAACATTAGATGCCTCAGAACCTGTAGGCACCTCTTTTGATGATCCAAAGAAATTTTTTACTAAATTTTTTAACATATTCTCTCTCTCTAACATACTCTATTCTTAATAATACATTATATAAATGCTTAGGATATAAATGATTAGGGCACTAAAACAATGCCGCATCACTTAAAAGGAATTATAGATTGTAAAAGTACTTACATCAAAGCGTTTTGTATGGCCTGGCGCAGGTACGCAATCGGGATGAGGATAACCGATTGGGAATATCGCTACAGGTATGATATTATCAGGCAAAGCATAGGCTGCTCGTACTTTAGCAGGATCAAAATGGGCAATCCAAGTTGTTCCTAGACCTATATCCGCCACAGTAAACATGAGGTGAGAGCCTACAATACTAGCGTCTACAACGCCCATATCCGCATCATCGTATTCCCGTTTCCAACTCACTGTATTGTCATAACAAACAATAATCGCCAACGGCGCATTGAAGTGTCCATTAGTGCAGTCTTTTAGTTTATTAAGACTATCTGCGGTATTCAGCACGAGTAAGCGTTGTGGCTGATAATTATGAGCCGTAGGTGCTAATCTCGCAGCCTCTAACAAGATATCTAATTTCTCTTGCTCAACGGGCTTCGTATCAAATTTTCGAACTGAATACCGCTCTGTGGCTAATGCTTTAAAATCTTTCATTAGATCTCACTCCTTAGTTGAAATAAGCTAATCTATTTTAAAGAAAACTCCTATATAATGCTTACCATATATTATTTCTATACAGACTACTTCTGTTAATATATTTCTCTATCTTACTATAAAATTCCTTTAAATCAAAAACCCCTTATCCGAGATTAGATAAGGGGTCATGTTTAGTCGTATTATTTTTTAAGACGGCTAATTACTTCGTTAGTAATGTTCTCGATTTTGCTGTTAGCGTCAGCTGCACGAATTGTGTATGGATCATCCAATACTACGTCCATTTGTTTTTCAACGCGGATAGCTTCCACAGCGTTGTGAATTGCTTGCATCATAGGTTGAGCAATTTTGTTGATTTCTTCGTTTTCTTTTTGAAGCAATGGAGCTACAGTTTTGTTGAATTCAGCTTCTGCTTGTGCAGAGTCTTGAATTTTTTCAATTTCTTGTACTTTTTTCTCAATTTGTGGACGGTATTGAGCGTCTACTTGTTGCATTTTCATATCTAATGCACCGTAGCCAGGGTAGCTATTTACTACTTGGCTCATATTTACTAAGCCAATGTTAGCAGCACTTGCTACTGCAGCAGTAGCAGAGATAGCACCAACGATAGCTAAGGTAGTCAATTTTTTAGATAATTTCATCTGAAATCCTCCTCGATTAAAAGTGTCACTATACAATCCAATAGTGTACTATTTTTACTATAACAAATCTCGCTAACTTTCACAAGACTCTGTTACATAGGATAATAAAGCCCTATGAAATGCTTATGAATATCTATAGAAATTAAAACAATACCCACAGGTATGCTCTGAAGCCCTTAGGGCAGTCATGACGGACATATTCAGAACACACATGTGGGTATTGAGGCTTTCACCAATTATTTATAATTCGGTAACGAATTATTGTTCATCGTTAATATAGATGTATTTATCGGATTTCAATTTGGACACGAGGTCAGGCACCAAACCGATGAGACGATCGAAGCTGCTGCTGTAAGGGTTGCCCTTAATGTTGAACAACTCGATGCGGTCCCCTTTAATAACGAGGATAGCGCTTGGTTCCATTTTGGCACCGCCGCCACCGCCGCCACATTCGTGGTTTTTGTTCGCAGTGTTGTGGTTTGTACCAGTACCGAAACCAAATGTTACGTCAACGAATGGAACGAGCGTAGTATCGCCGATTTGCACAGCTTCGCCTACTACCGTTTCCACTTTGATCATATTTCTGAATTTCTCGAATAGGACTTCCAAATTCTCTTTTACATTACTGTTTTCCATCACAGTACCTCCGCTTTTTGTGAAAGTATCATAGCTATATGTTCCATAATTATATTACATATACGTAGCCTTTATATTGTATATATAGTTTTGACATGTAATGAATTATTTTATACAGCTCATGTACTTAGTTTGACTTAATATATCCTTACGCTGTTTGGCCTTGTGCGGCTTTCAGCTTTTCTAACTGTTTTGCTTCTTTCCGTTTGATCCAGAAGACGCGAGCGCTTTCACCCAATAGAGAACGCATCGGTTTAGATACCAAGAATCTAGTACCATGCCAAGCTAATACAGCGAGAATTATGCGACCTTTGATGTGACCGCTGCCTTCGCCGGCCCAGTTCACATAATCTAGTTCAATGTTCTCTGCTTGTTCAGGCCAAATGCTGTACAGCATAGATGCGATAATCCCCATACGATATGGGTCACCGATACCAAATCGACCTTCTATGGCCACATCGCGTGGTTTAGAGTGGTTATAACATCGTTTTGACACAAGGAATAGCTGACGCCACAATTCTGTATTTTGGACATGTTTCATGAACCAGAATGTAGGAATTTTAGACTTGAATGATGCCACCGGATCGTTTGGATCTGGCTTTTCAAAACGTTTTTTCACTGTCGTTTTGATATCATTCACCTTCGTAAATACCTTTTCCTTGATGGAACCGTCACTGTTGAAAGTAACGCGACTTACCACTTCGTCATCGTCTTGAATATGAGCTGTTGGATCTTGCTGAATGGAGTCATACCGATCAGCACGAGCCTGTGCATCCATATCCTTAGACCCTGGTTCAGGACGTTCAACACGCTCCTTTCGATTTTGGGAGCTACCCGCCCCTGGCGACTCTTCGTCACCAAAGGTTGTACTAGAACCTTGAGCGCTCTTCAAATCTTCAAAGCTAGTGCCATTAGAGCTTGCAGAAGGACCTTGTCCACCCCCTTGCATAGCTTTAGCAAAAGCCTCTGCTTGCGACATGTCCGCATCGTCGTCCATTACCTTGTGGTATTCTTCGTCTACGCGATTTTCAAGCCATTCTTCATAGTCTTTCACAGGACCTATCTTGAGCATGCCCAAAACGTATAATTCCTTAAAAAATGGTTTATCCTGTAAGTATGCTAGATGAAGTGAAAATACACGCCATAGCCATTTGACGCGCACCTCTGCGCGATACGG
>URZS01000136.1 GCA_900552445.1 uncultured Veillonella sp.
TAAGCAACTTATAGTAGCAACATCAATAGATTGGTTAGTTAAAAAACGAATTGGTCGTTGTCATCCTCTGTATGGGGACCGATTAGGACAATATGCTATGGACTTAATACACCCATATCGTTTAATTTTTACTCAATATGATAATACTGTAGATATTGTAGAAATCCAAGAAATTGTAGACTATCATTGATAAGGAGTGTAAGTAGTATGAAAATTTATAGAAGTAAAACTTTTACAGCAGTCCCACCAGGGATGACTATTAAAGAAGTACTAGAAGATCATCATATGACTCAAAAAGAATTGGCTGTACGTTTAGGGTTAAGTGAAAAACATATTAGTAAACTAATTAATGGGGAAGTGCCACTGACACAAGACGTGGCGATACGCTTAGAACGTGTTTTAGATATTGAGGCTAGTTTTTGGAATGGTCTAGAAGCTGCATATAGAGAAGCTATCTTAAAAGTCGAGTACGAAAACTCCATTGATGAAGAAATCAACTTTGCTAAACCTTTTGGTTATGCCAAGCTCGCCCGTTTAGGCATCGTTCCAGAAACGAAAAAGCCAGCTGAGCAGGTCAATAATTTACAGAAGTTTTTTGAGGTAGCTTCTTTAAAAAATGTAGCTAATGACATGGTTATGCCCTTAGTATATGAAAATATTAAGGATATGGAGCCTGATAAAAAGAGTGCAATTTATACATTGGTACAAATCACGAAAGGGAGGGCGCGCTTTGTAGAAGTAAATCCCTACGATGCAGAGTTACTAGAAAAATTTATACCCAAAATTAAGGATCTTTCTAGTGAACCTTTAATTACTGTGAAAGAGCCTCTCAAGGATATGTTAGCAGCATGTGGCGTGATTATTGTGTATTTGCCAATTATTGATAACATAACCTCTACATGTATTACATATTCCAAAGGAAACTCCATTGTTCTTGGTATACCAACGGAAGATTCTGATGCTTTTTGGACATTATTAGGAGAAGCTTTACATAATTTGTTAGAACGAGATTATCAACGTAGTAATCGCAAATACCGTAATAATGATCCTGTAACTGTGGTGAATTATTAATTCAGATTTTGTAAATATGTAAGGTGTTACTTATTAGGCTTTTCTTAAGTCTTTCATCATGCAATTTGTAAGGACTTTCAAAGTACAATCCGTAAGACTCTCATCCTGTAACAAAATAGCGTATAATAGAAACATAGAATATTCTTGATATAGGAGTACCAATGAAAGTCCTTTACGATACAATTTTAAAAGCAAAATATACAGGTCGCCCGAACCGTTTTGTGGTGACCTTAGATTTAAATGGTGAAAGCGTGCTCGCTCATTTGCCAAATCCTGGTCGCATGTGGGAGCTCTTGTTCACCGGTGTAACGATGTACATCGTGCCGCACGATAAGCCTGATGCAAAGACGAAATACCGTGTTGTCGGCATCGAGCGGGATGGTGTAGTGATTATGCTCGACACTAACTACAGCAATGATGTAGCGCAGCATTTGATCGAAAATAAACTCATCCCTGGCTGGGAGGAGTGGCGCGTTGTACGGCGGGAGTATACGGTTAAATTACACGGCACATCATCACGTTTTGACTTACTCCTCACCAATGATAAAGGCGAAGAGTTCTTGCTAGAGGTTAAGTCTTGTACGCTATTCTCCAAGACTGGCGCCATGTTCCCTGATGCTATTACAGAACGAGGGCGCAAGCATTTATTACATTTGAAAGAATTGCAAAACGAAGGGTACCACACAGGTGTTTTATTCCTCGTACAATGGGATAGGGCGCAGTGGTTCTTGCCAGACTACCATACAGATTTGGAGTTTGCTAAAACCTTTAAAGAGGTAGCCCCTTCTTTAGACTGGAAAGCCGTTGCTGTGGCGTGGGATGAGACTTTTACCATGCCTACTGTAACCCATGAATGTTCCTATCCTAGTAGCATTCTCGACACAGAGGCTCACGATAGCGGCGTGTACGTGATGGTCATGCATCTCGATCATGATTTAGACCTAGAGGTCGGTTCTAAAGGGATGATGCATTTCAAGGCAGGTTACTATATGTACGTAGGCTCTGCAAAGGCAAATCTAACGAAACGCATTGAGCGCCATAAGCGAAAACGGAAGAAAATGCACTGGCATTTAGACTACTTCCGTGGTCACTGCGAAATGATAGCAGGCCTGCCGATTCGAACCAGTCTAGATGATGCGGAATGCGCTCTCGCTGATGCGGTCCGCGGCGTTGCTGAATGGGACGTGCCTAAATTTGGATCCTCTGACTGTGACTGTAAAAGCCACCTATTTGGGATGACGGACAATCCTATTCATAATCAATCCTTTATGAATGTAATAGAGAATTATCGAATGAATACATTGGATGCGCTAGTTAAGTGATTGTTGTTAATGGTGAATAACCGATAATAGTATGGATGGGGCCCGAATACAAATCTGCGAGATTGTTAAAAAAGGGATTCCCTTATCTCTTCGCTCCATAGTGACCTAAGTCGCTCATTCATAAGTGTCTAACTTTTTTACAACCCTATATGTGGACTAGTCCCAACAACAAAAGTACTTTTCCTTTCGCATGGGGCGAGGCCCCTGATGGGGAAAGGGTGTGAAGTAGAGTATCAACAATCAGCTGATTCTATCAATAATTGTGGCTACGTATTTGATAGAATTATTTGATACACATGGAATGTTTGGAGAGAGGTGTGGTTGTGTATGCCTTTGTTTGTTAGGTTTGTGTTGTTGGTTTTGGTGTGTGTTTGTAGTGTTGTATTAGGTGGTTGCACTTCTTCTCGGTTCACGACGTCTGATGGGGATCCGTATACGCCAAATGATGTGAAGGAAATGGTTGAGGACCGTTTTAAGGCTTATAATCCTCGCCTTGTGCTGCAGTCTTCTAGGGTTGTTTCTACAAAGCCCAATAAACATAATGAGTATACTTTTTTAGATGAGAATAATGGTTTTGTCTTTACTACCAGTGTGTATGTGAAGACTCCTGAGTTACCTATTCCAGGTGGTCAGCGAGTAACACAGGCTGAGTATTTGTATGCAGATGCGTATTTAAATCATTTAAATAGTGAGGTGGCTCTTCTTGCCACAAAATATCGCTTTCACATAGCTAATGATGAGGAGCGTAAGATTCTCATCAGTGCTAAGCTTATGCGTCCAGATGGTAATAGTACAGCGCCTTTGTTTGATGAAGGGGATTTTGTATTTCTTAATCAAACATCTAATGGTGCTGGTGTAGTGGGTATGTTACGAGACATATATTCTCTATATAAACCTAATGGTGACGAGACCTTAGTAAGTAGCGTGTATGGCCGTAAGGTTAGCTTTTACTATTTACCAAATGGTGAAACAGACAAGAGCAAGGCTCTGTACCTAATAAGTTTCAAAATTAGAGGGCGGGAAGATTGGCGAGATACCTTAATGAGTGGTGTTGGGTTTCAAGATAAGAGTTCTGAGCAGATTGAACGAGACATAATTACCGTTGTTGATCGGGAAATACAACAGGCTGTGCGAGGAAAATAGGTCAGGGAGAGGTGTATCTATGAAGCAGTTGATTAGGTATATATCATTAGTTGTTGTGTGTATTTGTACATTTTTATTGAGCGGTTGTTCTTTTGTGTGGACCACGGAGAATGGTGATCCTGCAACGCCAGAGGATATCAAGGCTAGTGTGGAAAAGGAGTTCAGCGTTGTTCATCCTAATCTTGTTCTCCAGTCGTCTGTGGTGGAGAAAGAGAAACCATTCCAGCGCAATGTGTATGTTTTTTATGATGAAAGCAATGGTTTTTCTTTTACCATAAATTCTGTAGTAAAAAGACCAACCTTGCCTGCACCCGGTGGTGAAAGAGATAATAATGCTGATTTTGCTTATTCTCAGGCGTATCTAGTTCATTTGAACTCTTCTTTGGTGGAGAGTGCTAAGCAGTATGGCATGCGGATGGCCACTCATGAGGAGGCTTTGGAGCTAGCTAAATCTAAAGCGACGCGTGTAGCTGGCACTAATAAAATACCTTTATTTACCTACGATGAGATTATTTTTGTAGATTCGTCTGTAAAGGGTGAAGATGTTCTCACCTTTATGAAATTTGTATATAGCCAGTATAAGCCGCAAGATAGTCCAGCACTGTGACCCATTGAAAGAAGCATAGGCTT
>URZS01000137.1 GCA_900552445.1 uncultured Veillonella sp.
AGTTATAGCTGTTATAGATTGTATTAGCATTGTAGAAAATATATGTATTATAGCTAGTGTAAGCGTTATAGCTCATGATGTAGTTTAGGCGTAGTTAGGAAGGTAACATCTGGATTACGCTCTTGTACCCAACCCATTTGCCATTCGTTGGAAATGAGAACTACCGTGCGATCCCGATTATCTTTTACGATCATCGCATTATCAACACCTTTCAAGGAAGCAATGTCTACTTCACCGTCAATCCAGCGAGCTACACTGTATGGCAATGTATGATTTAGTAAATCTACACCATATTCATTTTTGAGGCGATATTCTAATACTTCAAATTGAAGCATACCAACGGCACCAACTACGAAGGAGTCTAATGCACCAGGTTGCTCAAAGATTTGAACAGCACCTTCTTGAGCTAATTGAGTCATGCCCTTTTGGAATTGCTTACGCTTCATCGTATCTTTCGGAGATACACGAGCAAAGAATTCCGGAGGGAATACAGGGAAGTCGCCGAAGGTTACTTTGTGCTTTGGTGCGCATAGTGTGTCACCTACGCCCATAGTACCAGCATCAAAGACACCGATAATATCGCCAGGGTATGCATCTTCAACGATAGTACGTTCTGTAGCTAAGAATTGTTGAGGTTGAGATAGGCGAATTGTTTTGTTGGATTGTCGATGTAATACGGACATACCTTTTTCAAATTTACCAGAGCAGATACGCATGAATACGATGCGATCATGATGATTAGGGTCCATATTAGCTTGGATTTTAAATACTAAGGCAGAGAAGTCTTCGCTAGTAGGTTGTACTATTTCTTCTACAGCTTGACGAGGAGCAGGGGATGGTGCCAGTTCTAAGAATTTCTCTAAGAAGGGTTTTACCCCAAAGTTAGTCATGGCAGAGCCGAAGAACATTGGCGTCAATTCGCCGGCACGAACCTTATCAAAGTCGAACGGATCGCCTGCAACGTCAAGTAACTCGATATCATCAAGCAACGCTTGATATACATCATCACCTAATAACTCTTTCATGCGAGGATCCGTTAAAGCACCTTTTTCAGAGGCTAGCTTTTCTTGACCATGTGTTTCGTCTTTTGCAAAGAGCTCGATCGTTTCATGCTCTCTATCGTATACACCTTTGTACTCGCCATTAATACCAATCGGCCAGTTCATAGGGCATGTACGAATGCCGAGAACATTTTCGATTTCTTCCATCAAGTCAAATGGACTACGACCGAAATGGTCAATTTTGTTTACAAACGTAAAGATAGGAATGCCGCGCTCTTTAGATACGGCAAATAGTTTTTTCGTCTGTGCTTCCACGCCTTTTGCTACGTCAATAAGCATGACAGCGCTATCGGCAGCCATCAATGTACGGTACGTATCTTCGGAAAAGTCCTGGTGACCAGGCGTGTCGAGAATGTTTACGCGACAACCGTCATAGTCGAATTGCAACACGGAACTCGTTACGGAGATACCACGTTGTTTTTCGATTTCCATCCAGTCAGATACAGCGTGTTTTGCAGTTTTACGAGACTTTACCGAACCCGCTAAGTGGATGGCACCACCGTATAATAGTAATTTTTCTGTTAATGTTGTTTTACCCGCATCCGGGTGAGATATGATAGCAAACGTACGACGACGTTGTACTTCTTCTAAAAATGTCATGGTTCACCTCTATTAGTATGTTTGTATAAGTAGATATATATTACAGTTCTACTTTTACAGTCTATATCGTAAAAATTATACATGATTTTTCTAGTTATGACCACTAAATTGTAGTATAATGAGATTTCATAGAACGGCTTGGGGATTAGCCGTTATCTTCGTGTTAAGGAGGGGGACCATGCGGTTATTTATTGCGGAAAAGCCATCCATGGCTCGCGAAATTAGTAAATGCTTGCCAGAAAATAAAAATATCCAAAAGCGGAATGGCTATTTTATCCAAGGTGATGATGTAGTAACTTGGGTGGTTGGTCACGTGTTACATCAAGCAGAACCAGGCGATTACGACGATAAATATATTCGTTGGCGCCCTCAAGATCTGCCGATTGTGCCAGATGAGTGGAAACTACTCGTTACAGATAGCAGTCGTCAACAGTTTGAGACGGTAAAAGAACTAATCAGTAAAGCGGATATTATCGTCAACGCAGGTGACCCGGACAGGGAAGGGCAACTTTTGGTTGACGAAGTATTGTACTATGTGGGTAATACAAAGCCAGTACAGCGAATTCTACTAAATGCACTCGATGAAAAATCTATTCGTTCTGCTCTTAATGATTTACGCGATAATAAGGACTTTCATAATTTATATCAATCGGCATTGGCAAGAGCTCGTGCAGATTGGCTCATTGGCATGAATTTATCTCGTGCATATACCTTAGCTGAACGTTATAAAGGCAATAAGGTGACATTGCCTATCGGTCGTGTAAAGACACCGACATTAGCCCTCGTTGTACGTAGAGAACGAGAGTTAGCTGCCTTTAAACCAGTAGACTATTTTACTGTAAAAGTTTTGTATAACCATCCTAATGGTGTCTTCTGGGCCACATGGCAACCTACAGATGAGCAGAAAGGCTTAGATCCTGATGGTCGTCTCATCAATAAGGCTATAGCTGATGCATTAGTTGAACAGTTGAAAGATGGTCCAGATGGCATTATTAAGGCTGTTACTAAATCAAAGAAGAAAGATGCACAGAGGCTACCATTATCCTTGTCATCCTTACAGGTATTGGCAGGTAAAGCCTTTTCTTATGATCCGCAAACTGTACTTGATACAGCACAGAAATTATACGAAAAGAAATTGACCACCTATCCTCGTTCTGATTGTGAATATTTACCACCGAATCAATATGGTAATCACAATGCGATTCTCAACAATTTACAGAATGCAGGTGATGAGCGTCTAGCACAATGGGCTAGTGATGCTGATCGCTCTATTAAAAGTCGCGCTTGGAATGAAAAGAAAATTACGGCCCATCATGCTATTATTCCCACAACGGTTGCTTGTAATATAAATAGCTTGTCTCGTGAGGAGCGAAATATTTACTTCCTCATCAGCCAAGCTTATATTGCTCAGTTTTATGGAGAGCATGTTTATGAGCAAACTAAAATTGTAGTAGAGCAGTGTAAAGAAGAATTTGTTGCGAATGGCCGTGTGGTTATTGAAGAAGGTTGGAAGTCCCTCTATAAACGACAAAGGTCTAAGTCTACAACAGATAATGAGGAACCGGATTTAACCGATGAAAGTGGGGCTGAATCAGACCCTAAGAAAGAGGTTCCTGAAGAGGCAGATCACTTACCGGCCGTTAAAAAGAACGACACTGTTTTATATACGGATTCCTCTGTAGAAGCGAAGCAGACTAAGCCACCATCTCGCTTTACACCGTCTACTTTGTTACAAGCAATGAAGGAAATTCACAAGTTTGTAAAAAACGAAGACTTGAAAAAGCAATTAAAAGCTGTGTCTGGTATTGGTACGGAGGCGACCCGCGCCAATATTATTGACGAGCTCATCAGTCGTGGATTTATGAAAACATCGGGAAAGAAGCAAGTTCTATCTCCCACTGAAACGGGCTATCTCTTAGTTGATGCATTGCCTGATGAATTGCTATATCCTGATGAAACGGCTGTATGGGAGGAACGGTTGGCGCTCATGAGTGAAGGAGAGGATACATTAGATTCCTTCTTGTCTGATCAGATTAAGTTTTTGAAGCATTTGATTGATAAATTGGGCTTTGATAAACAAGGCAGTTCTGGTCAGATGATGCCTAATGTGGTTCGCACTATAACGAATCAAAATCGGAAACGCCCTATGGATAATAGTGACGTTGATCTATCTTCTTTGCCTATTTGCCCGAAGTGTAATAAGGGACGTCTACAACAGCGGAACGGAAAATTTGGCGCCTTTTTAGGTTGTACTAATTATCCTGCTTGTAAGCATACGCAACCTGTTGAAGGCGTGAATCCTAATGGTGAAAGTAATATTGAAATATCTGATGACGATAAACAATATAAATGTCCGCGATGTAAGCAAGGTTACTTTGTAAAACAAGAGATGAGAGGTCGAGTAAACTGGATTTGTAGTAATCGATCTCAATGTAAAACTCAGTGCTCCGATGTAGATGGAGTACCAAGTATTTACGTGAATAAGTAAATATTAATCTATTATAG
>URZS01000138.1 GCA_900552445.1 uncultured Veillonella sp.
GTGGATGTAGATGGGATACAAAAAAGCCACAGGATAAAACCTGTGGCTTTTACCTTTTATATTTTATTAGCGATCGCCGTTGAAGATGGAGTTTTTAACAAGTACGTAGTCTACTTTGCGGATTGCTTGTAGAGTAGTACCGCCAGCGTAAGAGATAGCGGATTGTAAATCTTGTTCCATTTCAACTAATGTATCAAAGATAGAACCTTTGGAGTCGATGAAGATTTTTTTACCTTCTACGTTTTTGCGTTCCCCTTTTTGGAACTCAGAAGCAGAGCCGAAGTATTCTTTTACAGCTTTGCCGTCAACGATTTTTTCATCCCCTGGGGATTCTTCATGACCAGCAAAGAGGGAACCAATCATAACCATAGTAGCACCAAAGCGAATAGATTTAGCGATGTCGCCATGGTCACGGATACCGCCGTCAGCGATGATAGGTTTTGTAGCTGCTTTTGCGCACCAGCGAACAGCAGCTAATTGCCAGCCACCAGTACCAAAGCCAGTTTTTAATTTAGTGATACAAACTTTACCAGGACCAATACCTACTTTAGTAGCGTCAGCACCAGCATTTTCAAGTTCACGAACTGCCTCAGGGGTACCAACATTACCAGCGATAATGAAAGTTTCAGGTAAGTTCTTTTTAATATATTGGATCATTTCGATTACTGCATTGGAGTGACCATGTGCAATATCGATTGTGATGTATTCAGGTGTTAAGTTTGCTTTTTTGAATTCATCAACTAAAGCAAATTCTTCAGCTTTTACGCCGATAGAAATAGAAGAATATAAGTTAAGGTCGTGCATGCGTTTTACAAAGTCCATACGACGTTGAGGTTGGAAACGATGCATGATATAGAAATAGCCTTCGCGTGCTAATTTTTCAGCCAACTCTTCGTCAATGATAGTTTGCATATTTGCAGGTACCACTGGTAAGCGGAATGTGCGTTTACCTAATTTTACATGTGTATCACATTCGCTACGGCTTGCGACGATACATTTATTAGGAATTAATTGCACGTCTTCATAATCAAAGATGTTCGTTGTGTTAATCATAGTTTCTATATCTCCTTCGAGTATTACATATTGAACCTGTACCATTATACAAGAGACTCGCAAAATTTTCAATACGTTCCGAATATTTTGTTTGGTATCACAAAAAAACTGTAGTACAATACAAGTAGACTTTATAAATAGAAAATATCAGTTAAAATACATATATGAAAACATATAATTGTGAGGAGGTCGATTGAAATGGATCAATCAAAAACTCGTATGCTTACTGAAGCAGGCGTGGCAATTGCTATTGCACAAGTTTTGTCATTTATTACGCTTTTCCATATGCCACAAGGGGGATCTATTAAGGCCGCAGCTTTAGTGCCACTTATGATTTATGCGTACCGTTGGGGTGGTACACGCGGTATTTTTGTCGGTGTTGTGTACGGTATTTTACACTTTATTTTAGGCTTTAAATCATCTGTTCATTATTTAAGTATTATCTTAGATTACTTGGTAGCATATGGTGTTATTGGCGTTTGCGGTTACTTCAAAGATTCTATTTCTGGACTTATTACAGGATCTATTGTAGGTATCGCATTGCGTTGGGCAGTATCTGTTACTAGTGGCGCCGTAGTCTTTGCTAGCTATGCACCACAAGGGCAAAATCCTTGGATTTACTCTATGGTTTATAATGCTTCCTATATGGTGCCAGATGGCATTTTAAATATTGTAGTTTTATTATTCATCTATCAAGGTGTTAAGCGAGGTTTACGACGTCGTGGATAAATTAGGTTTAATTATTTTAGCTGGTGGTCTTAGTACCAGAATGGGCCAACCAAAGGCTTTATTGTCTTGGGTTGGTGGTGAAAGTCTCATATCTCATGCCCTCCGCAAGGGGCTTGATGCAGATGTACATGATATTTTGATCTCTATTGGGGACGATGAGCAATTAGGTCATGCTATACAGACTCATATTATTGATACTTTATCGAACGATGAACAAGAAAAAGTTTCTATTGTTCGGGATTCTATTGAGCGATGTGGACCGTTAGGGGGGCTGTATAGCACCTTGGCGGTAGGACCTAGCCCTGCTTATGCAGTTATGGCCGTAGATATGCCATTTATGGAGATGGATCTCTATTTTGATTGGCTATACCAAGTGGATCATAATGATTGGAACGCCATTATTCCTTATGGTAATAGTGACAAAGCTGAGCCTATGGCTGGTATTTATAGAACGCATATTGCATCTTTAATTCAGTCTGTTCTCGTCGGTGAGGATATGTCTTTGCATCATGCCCTTGATGTCATCGGTCATGTTGAGACTGTGGATGCTAGTGATTATACTTGGGAACTAAGTAATATTAATCGATTTGAAGACTATCAATGGGCACGTGCTTTAGCAGAAAATGAGTTCCGTCGTGTGCCGCTCATTAGTGTAGTAGCATCTAAACGGAAAACTGGAAAGACAACGGTAGTAACACGTCTAGTTTCAGAATTACAACGAGTTGGTTTATCCGTCGGTGTTGTAAAGAGCGATAAGCATGGCTTTCAAATGGATCATGATGGA
Organism: uncultured Veillonella sp.; assembly: GCA_900552445.1. Lineage (GTDB taxonomy): Bacteria > Bacillota > Negativicutes > Veillonellales > Veillonellaceae > Veillonella. The sequence continues at coordinate 2,567 of URZS01000138.1, forward strand.
ACCGATACAGACCTTATGTATAAGGCCGGCGCTGATGCGGTTGCTATTGCAGGCCCTACTGAAACAGCGATTCGTATACGCACAAAAGAGCAGTCTAATCTGTATGATCTGACACAGCATATGCCCGTAGATATTGTTATACTAGAAACAAGGTCCCAAGGCATTGCCCCTATTATAGAGGTTACCCAAGAGGGACATACGGAAGAGCTTATCTCGGATGCAATGGACCGAGTGGCCACAATTGAAATTGGTAAGTTGGATCAAGACGTACCTGAATTGGTACGCCATATACAGGAAATGATGAGGTGTTTACATGGCCGTCGTTACTGTTGAGAAGGCACTCCAATTATGGGATGAGGCCTTACAAACACAAGTTCATAAAACTGAAACTATTGCTGTTAAGGCTGCGAAGGGGTACGTATTGGCAGAGGATATTATGGCATCAACTGATGTACCTGCCTTCCCTAAATCTGCCATGGATGGTTATGCCATTGCCTACGAAGAAAATCGTAATGAATATATCGTTGACGGTATTATTGGTGCCGGCGTTGTATGGGAGCAGCCTGTTGAACCTGGTCACGCAGTGCGAATTATGACTGGTGCACCTGTGCCGGATACATGTGATACTGTAATTATGCAGGAACAAGTAGTTGGCTCTGGAGAGCCTGGTACAACAATTACCATTCAAGGTAAATACAAATGTGGTGATCATATCATTCCTCAAGGTGAGGAATGTTGTGCTGGCACTATTGTGATTCCTCGTGGAACAGAGGTAACATCTACAGTACAAACCATTTTGACTGGTCTTGGTCGGACTGAGATAACTGTCAATGCGATGCCACGTGTGTTAGTTCTTACCTCCGGACATGAGGTGATTGAGCCTGGTGAAAGCTTAACACCTGGTAAAATCTATAATTCTAATCGAGCTATGATTTGTGGTCTCTTGGAGGATTTAGGCTTTCATAAGATTACACACTATCATGTAAGCGATGCGCCAGAGGAACTAGAGTCTGAAATCAACCACGTGTTGAAACTTAGTGAAGAGGCAGATATTATCATCAGTTCTGGTGGTGTATCAGTAGGTCTCTTTGATACGATGCCTCTTATTTATGAGAAACTAGGTGCTCAATCTATTTATGCACGTATTCAAATGCGTCCTGGTGCGGCATCCTATGGTGCTGTAACACCGAAAGGTCAAATCATCTTTGGTCTATCTGGTAATCCAGGGGCTGCCTTTAACGGTTGGCATTTAATCGTAGCACCAACCTTGAAGCGCTATAAAGGTTTGGCAAACTGGACTACACCAGTGGTGGCCTGTGTTATGGATTCGGAAATTTTTAAACGCAATGCTTTTGATCGCTATGTACAAGGTAAAGTAATCTTCGGTGGTGGCGCGCCACGCTTTGTGGCTAACCGTCACTTTAATAGTAGTAGCATGTTAGGCTTATATACGGTTAATGCGTTGGCATGTATTCCAAAAGGTGTACATGAAGTGCACCCTGGTGACACTTTCGATGTGTATCTATTAGGGCTGCTACCTG
>URZS01000139.1 GCA_900552445.1 uncultured Veillonella sp.
CCTAGTTTTTTGAGGCCCCAAATATTTGCACGATAGTTAATTTTGTGTGGAGGAATTGTGTGATCTTTACCGTGACGAGCTACAAAGACTACAGTTTTTCCGTGGTATGTACCTTGTACATAATCTATTTCACCAAATGGTGTCATTAAGGATTCTTCATGAATATCTTCAAAGATGGACGGATCATAAACGCCACTACCACCAATTACGCCAATTGCACTCATTGTGACCTCCTAATATTAATAACTCTTATCTTTTATTTTCTCATAGAATACAAAAACAGGCTATAGGAAAAACCATATAGCCTGTAATTTTTATAAAGCTTATTTAATTCTTAAAAGTAATTATTGTACGGGACCTTTTGGTTTGAACATATCTTGAAGTTCTTCACGACTGAAGTGATATTTTTCATTACAGTAATGACATACAAGCTCTGTAGTTTCGTCTTCTAGAATAGCCTTTTTATCATCTTCACGCAATGTCATAAGAACACCGGCAAAGCGGTCGCGACCACAGCGACATTGGAAGTTAACAGGCTCATTATATACCTCATTAACAGTTAGACCATCTAATACGCGTTCCATAAGACCTTTACCATCTGGATGCGCTTTCAAATATTCTGTAACAGGACCTAGTTCATTAATATTTTTCTCTACTTGCGCTAATGCTTCATCAGTAGCATCAGGCAAAGCTTGTACGATAAAACCACCTGCTACAACCGTATGATAATCTGGATCTACCAATACGCCAAGACTGATTGTGGACGGTACTTGCTCAGAAGCATATAAATAGTAAGCTAAGTCTTCTGCTACTTCACCACTTTGAATTGGGCTTGTAGAGGTATAGTCTTGGGCCAATTGTGTAAATCTCGTAACTTGTACTTCCCCATTATGACCTACTGCAGCGCCTACATCAAGCTTGCCAGCATGCTTCAAAGGTACGTCAACATGTGGCTCATCTACGTAGCCACGAACCGTATTATCAGAAAAAGCATCTACGTGAACTACGCCTAGTGGACCATCACCTTTTATGCGAAGGCTTACATTTTCATGGTTTTTAAAATCACCAGCTAATAAAATAGCGCCTGTCATAGCACGACCTAGAGCGGCTGTCGCTACAGGCCATAAATCGTGACGTACACGAGCAGTTTCAACTGTATCTGTTGTTACAGCTAAAGACATACGAACCCCTTCTCGGGTAGTAAAACGTTTTATATAATCCATTCTATCAATCCTTATTTCTACTTAATCTATTTACATATACTTTTATATTGCTTATATAGTATATCACGTCAAATATGTACATTCAAATTATAGAGAATATATGTTCGTCTAGACTATTTTCAATGTAAAAGAACATATTTTCGATATTATAAAAACACCCAGTATCATAAGATACTGAGTGTTTAGTATATAATTCTTAGATTTGATCGATAAGGTTAACCATTTCAATAGCGCCCATTGCACAATCATAGCCTTTATTACCTGCTTTAGTACCAGCCCGTTCGATAGCTTGTTCAATGTTTTCTGTAGTTACTACACCGAACATAACAGGAACACCTGTTTCTAAGGAAACATGAGCAATGCCTTTAGCCACTTCATTACATACATAGTCATAATGAGTAGTAGCACCACGGATTACAGCACCTACACAGATAACTGCATCGAAGCGACCAGATAAAGCTGCTTTTTTAGCAATCAATGGAATCTCATATGCACCTGGTACCCAGATTACAGTGATATCCTCTTGTTTAACATCGTGACGAAGTAAGCAGTCTTCAGCGCCACCGATTAACTTAGATGTAATGAACTCGTTGAAACGAGAACCAATAATAGCAAATTTTTTACCAGTACCTAATAAGTTACCTTCTTGAACCATCATGATAATGACCTCCTATATTCCATTTAGGAATTGTATATGTAACGATTGAGTAATATGCTAACAGATAAATAGTTAGTCTTCTAACATATGACCCATTTTTTCTTCTTTTGTCTTTAAGTACCCTGCGTTGAATTTGTTTGCCGCAATGATGAGCGGTACACGACTAGTTACATCGATACCCCAATGTTCTAAGCCATGGCGTTTTTCAGGATTGTTCGTTAACAAGCGAATGCTCTTAATACCTAAGAAACGAATGATTTGCGCTGCTAAGGAGTATTCACGCATATCTGCAGGGAAGCCCAATTGTTCGTTAGCTTCTACAGTATCAAGGCCTTGCTCTTGTAATGCATAGGCTTTAATTTTATTTGTTAAACCAATGCCACGACCCTCTTGACGCATGTATACTACGACGCCTTTGCCTTCTTTTTCGATAGCACGTAGCGCATTATCTAATTGTTCGCCGCAGTCACAACGTTTAGAGCCGAACACATCGCCAGTTAAACATTCAGAGTGAATACGTACAAGGACATCGCTACAGTTTTGTACATCCCCTTTAACGATAGCTAAATGCTCTTTTTTATCTAATTCATTTTTGAATACAAAGATATTGAAATCACCAAATTTAGTAGGTAATTTAGAACAAGCACCAAGATCAACCATATCTTCATGCAGTTTACGGTATTCAATAAGCTCTGCTACGGAAGCAATTTTCAAATCGTGTTCTTTCGCAAATTTCATGAGATCTGGTAGACGTGCCATATCGCCATCATCTTTTGTAATCTCACAAATAACAGCTGCCTCTTGTAGACCTGCTAATCGGCAAAGATCGATAGATGCTTCTGTATGACCTTGGCGTACTAGAACGCCCCCCTCTTTATATACTAAAGGGAACACGTGACCAGGACGACGGAAGTCTTCAGGTTTAGCATTAGGATTTAGTAATTTTTGAATTGTATAAGCACGTTCTGCTGGAGATACGCCTGTTGTAGTATCTACATGGTCAACAGTAACGGTGAAAGCAGTTTCATGATTATCTGTATTTTTAGTAACCATGGCAGGAATGCCAAGTTTTTCTAAAGCTTCACGGCGCATAGGCGTACATACGATACCGCGCGCGTATTTAACCATAAAATTAATATTTTCTTGTGTAGCAAACTCAGCTGCAATGATAAGATCGCCTTCGTTTTCACGGCTTTCATCATCAACAATAATAACAGGTTTGCCAGCTTTAAGGTCTTCTAAGACCTCTTTAATAGAATGTAATTGTTCGCTCATAGGAACGCTCCTTACTCTTTATATAAATCCATTCTCTACTAAGAGGGATTGCATAGATTTCTTAGGTTTGTCTTCAGTAGCTTCGCTACCGAGATTCATAAAATGACGAATGTATCGACCAGCGATATCCGTTTCTAAATTAACCTCCGTACCAATATGGGCAGAGCCTAAAATTGTTTCGCCCAAGGTATGAGGAATGATAGATACGGAAAAACTGCTGTCCGTTCGTCGCATAATGGTGAGGCTAATTCCATCAATCGTAATGGAACCCTTATAAATAACGTAATCCATAACGGATTTCGGCGCCTCTACGGTAAAGATAATGGCATTATCCGTTTGTTCCCGATTAATGATGCGGCCCGTCCCATCTACGTGACCTGCCACAATGTGACCACCAAATCTACCATTGGCGAGCATAGCACGCTCTAAGTTCACAGGTTGATGAACTTTCAAATTTGTAAAAGTAGTCATCTTGATTGACTCGGGCATAACATCAGCTGTAAATACGCCATTACCAATCGTTGTAGCCGTCAAACATACGCCGTTTACAGCTACAGAGTCACCTATTTTTAGATCGCTAAATATTTTATTCCCCCGAATTGTTATGGCTAAGGATTTAGGGCCCTTTTTAATGCTCTCTACACGGCCAATTTCTTCAACGATTCCCGTGAACATAAGCGCCCCTCCTTCCTTGACGATACGCTTCGATGCGAATGTTATTATCTAATATTTTAGTTTTTGTAAATGTTAACTGTGGAGAAGATTCTAAACTTTCAAAGCCACGACCACCTACAGCGGGCGTTGCCTCAGTACCACCGATAATTGTATTTCCTATGTAAGTTACAACTTTATCAAAATTCATCGTTTCTACAAAGGAACTAATGATGGCTGAACCACCTTCGACTAGAACTGATGTATAGCCTAGTTCTCCAAGTTTGGTA
>URZS01000140.1 GCA_900552445.1 uncultured Veillonella sp.
CGGATTCATTTTGGTAGTCTTTACTAATCTCTTTACCTAATTCCGCTACACGTGCTTTTAATTGTTCCTCTGTATATAAAATATCTTTTGCATCTTGATGCATCTATATGACCTCCACGATTCATATTAATGTTTGCAATATACCTTTATTGTATCACATTGAGCGGTTACTTTTATACTTTTTATAGTGAAAGTTTTCTCTTCTCCTGTGTTAACAATATCTAGTAATTGCTCTTGATGGGCTGTAGTAAGCGTTATATCAGAGTCAATAGAACTCACCAAACACTGCCACAAACGACGTTGTATAGCTAACGGTTCCTTTCGTAAGGCCCTACGAGATAAACTCATTTCATGTTTATCAATAGTCACTAATCGCTCAAAAGCTTGTGCCGTCAAATTAGAAATGACTGCTAAATCTTCACTTATAGAACTTCCTAATCTAGCGATAGCATCTACTACATTAGGGTTAATAGATTCTAACTCAGGTATAATGCGATGACGAATTCTATTTCGCTGATATCGAATATCATCATTTGTAGAATCAATACAATAAATGACCTCTCTATCTTCTAAATAAGCTAATAATTCCGCTTTTGTAACGTCTAATAAAGGTCTAATCACAGGAACATCATAGTCATTACTGACTACAGCCATCCCTGTTAATCCGTTTAAGCCTGTACCTCTAATGAGATGCGCTAGAATCGACTCAGCTTGATCGTCCTTATGATGAGCTACTGCAATATAATCATACCCTTCAGACTGAGCTATTTCATTTAGCCATTGATAGCGAACTTGTCTACCAACGGTCTCCTCCGATAGCTTTAGGTCTTTACTCAAGGTAGGTACATCAAAGGTAGTTGTATAAAACGACAACCCTAGTGCATCTACCTGATTTCGAAGCCATAGAACCTCATCTTTACTTTCAGGGCGAATAGAGTGGTCTACGATAGCAACACCAAGCTTATACTTTGTATGACGATGCCTAGCAATGTCTTGTAATATATGCAATAAAGCCATCGAATCTGGACCACCTGAACAAGCGACCAATATACGGCTATGTTCAGGAAATAGCTTATATAATTTTAAAGTGTGATTAACTCTTCGAATGAGCGCTTTCACATTCACGGGCCATCGCCTCCATACCATCTTGGTCACTCACAAATACATGAGGCACCTCATAGGCGTCCATAAAGGACGTTAAAATCTCTGCACCGGCTACGATAATATCGGCACGACCGGCAGGTAGACCTTTGACTTGCAAGCGCTCTTCACGGCTCATGTAACGCAATCTCATAATGATGCCTTCCACAGTCTCACGGCTCAATTTATGTCCTTGCACCTTAGTGCCATCATAATCTTCTAACTTTAAATCGATAGCCGCCAAGGTCGTTAAGGTACCGCCGATACCAATGAATTCACCAAATTCCCCTTCAATCATCATCGGATCCCACAAGAATTGAGTTTCTTCCCACACACGTTGAGGACCTTCGTCAGACACAGATTGAAGGCGTACAGCACCTACAGGGTAAGATCGACTCCAATAAACGCCGTCCTTACTGCCTAATGCTAGCTCTGTACTACCGCCACCGATATCGATAGTTGTATAGTGACGGCCATCATTCAGCTGGTCTCCTAAGGCACCATTAAAGCCATAAATAGCCTCTTCCTCGCCCGAGAGAATACGCCATTCCATAGGACAATATTCGCTAATGCGGTTCATAAATTCAAGGCCATTCGCGGCTTCACGAACAGCACTCGTTGCAAAACCAAAGCAGTATTCCGCTCCGTATTGGTCGGCTAATTTCTTAATATTCCTGAAAGCTTGATATGACGCTTCCATCGATTCAGCTCGTAGTGTGCCATCTGTATTACGTTGACCAAGACGAGTAGTCCACAACTGTTTTGGCTCGTAATGCCAAATTTTATTTTCATAAGTAGCTAATAATAAGCGTACTGAATTAGATCCAATATCGATAATTGCTAACTTCATAATTGCTCCTTGCATACAGTAGTATTAGCCTAATACTACTATCCCCTTACTATTTTATACATAAGTAAAGAGATGGCTGGAAGCCATCTCTCACTATTAATCTCGACGACCGCCTCGGCCTCCGCGTTTACCTTCTGTATTGCGTTTTAAATCGTGCAAGCGTTCATTGCTATCGCGCAAAAATGATTTCATTTTCGCTTCGAAAGCCTCTGCACTTTGTTTAGATTGAACTCGACGAGGACGTCTTTCTTCACTTACCACTTCTTTAGGTTGTGTTTGACGAATAGAAAGACCAATTTTATTGCCGTCAATAGATAAAACCTTTACCTTTACAGCATCTTCAACCTTTAATACGGTATTAATATCTTCGACATACCCATGAGCTACTTCAGAAATATGAACTAACCCTGTTTGTTTTCCTCCTAAATCAACAAATACGCCGAATTTTGTAATACCAGATACGGTACCATCAACAATGTTACCAACTTCGATTGCCATGCAACCTCCTAATTAATGCGGAAACCTCAAACTACACAATAAAGCGAATCAAAAATTAAGTTCTTACCTATTTTACATATGGTACTTCACCAGGCTTAACTAGGCCTAACTCCTCACGAGCCACCCCTTCAATGGTCTTCAGATCTTGTAACTTAGCCTTTTCCTGCTCTAATTCTTCATTTCGCTGTTTTAATTCTTGCAATTGTTGCTCTATATGTTGTTTTTCTTGATATACAGCCACCAAGCGATAGGCCTGCCCTAACAATAACAGAACCATAATCCCTATGCCAATTCGCTTGATCCACATGAGGATAATACGCTGGTCCTGCGCTTTGCGATTAGGGCGAACCCGTTTGCGCGGCCTTTTTGGACGTTGTACTTCCATCGTGTCCTGAGTCATAATGTCCCCCAAAAATATTCATCATCTGTATATTGTCATTCCTAAATTATACCACATAACATAGCTTGGGACTAAATAATTTTACATAGTTTCCGCCTTAGTAGCATGTTCGCGAATAATGGCACAGGATGCTTTAAATAAAGTTAACTCTTCTTCGGTAATTTGTAATTCTAAAATATCTTCAATACCCTCTTTACCAATAACAGCAGGAGTGGACGCGAAGATTCCAACTTCTCCATATTGACCATCCAAGTAACAAGAACAAGGAAGCACTTTCTTTTCATCGTGGAATACAGCCCGAATTAGTTCAGTAGTTGCGCTAGCAATGCCAAATTCTGTAGAGCCTTTACCGGCTAATACATGATAACCACCAATCTTTACATCATCTAATACTTGTTGATGATCAAGTGTAGGGAATCTATGAGGTAATTCCTGTTGCAACTGCTCCAAGGGCTTACCTTGAACGCATACGTGAGACCACGGCACCATAGCACTACCACCATGCTCCCCTAAACAATAGGCCGTAATAGAGCGATTACTAATATTGAAAATATGAGCTAATTCTTTTTGGAGTCGAGCAGAATCTAATGCTGTACCTGTAGAGATAATGCGCTTAGGGTTCCAATTTAAATGTTTACATAAGTAAGTGGCCACCACATCTGCAGGGTTTGAGATAGAAATAATAAACCCATCAAATCCAGATTGTTTAATTCGAGGAATAACATCCTTTAGTACCTCTACCGTTTCACCAAGACTCTCTAAGCGATCTTGATACAAATTTGGCAAAGGCCCTGCACTAAACACGAGAATATCGCAATCTCCACATTCCTCAATAGGACCTGCAGTAGCTGTTACTTTATGAGGAATATAGCTAACCGCATCATTAATATCCATAGCTTGAGCTTTCGCTTTTTTCTCATCAATATCCATCATATATAGCTCATCAACTTCACCTTGCAACGCAAGAGAAAAAGCTACATGAGAACCTACGTGACCAGTACCAATGATACCTACTTTACGCAATTTCATAAGAGCCTCCAATTATTAGCGAGTAAATAATAAAACCTTAACCAACACTAATGTATTGAAATCAAATACTCAATATCTAAATACTTCATATCAAAATTCCATATGTTCTATTCAAATTATATAAAATCATATAATGTAAAGAATACATAATTATTATATACCCATT
>URZS01000141.1 GCA_900552445.1 uncultured Veillonella sp.
CCCGTAATGTTGCTCCGCCTTAAAGAACTCAAATGGTAAATTCATATTAGGCTTTGCATAATTAAGTGGGCTAATAGTAAGAAGATACGTATCTCCTACCTTCCCATTTACATATAGTTCTCTAGGAATGATAGCGTCTACTACTACTTTATCATTTTCAATACCATGTTTACTTTTTTTCTCTTGTGGAGCAGAGCGTTGATCAGTATTAACTATTTTAGAAGCAGATAAATTTGTATCTATAATATATTTCCCATCACGATTAGATGCTATAATTTTTCCATCTACATAATCTAAGGAAGCAGAAAATTTATCTAAATCATAACCAATAACATTAGAAACTAAGGATGTGTCAGTAATCTTAAATATTAAAAGTGGATGCAATTTCATATCAGGAATCGTATCATTAGAGTATCCCAGCAGATATAGTTCTTCATTGACAATAAGATAATCAACAATATAACAGTTATATTGTTTTAAGATAGGTAACACATCGATAGTATACGATTCAGAATAATTAGCTGCACTCAGAATTTTTAATTCTGCTGTAGGATCACGATTAATATCAACTGTAATATCCTTCTCTATAATTAGTCCTTGTTTGGGTAAAATTCGCTCCTCATTTCTCGTACCATTAAGGTTCAAGGCACACAAAACAAAGATGAGTAAAAGCAAAAAACTAACAATATAATGCTTTTGTATCCATCGCAACATAGAATCACCTCTCTCTTATGTATAGTATAACTAAATCTCTAACCTAATAAAAGAAAAGGCTTCAACCAATGCTCGACAAAACGTATTCTGTCGATGATGAATTGAAGCCTTTATTTTATACTATTAGTTACTAAAATCAGTATCCACAATAGCAAATTGTGTATATTCAGGGCAGCGTTTTTGCATTTCTGCTTTAATTTTTTCTAATGTACCATGCGGATCTTCTTCGTCAAAGTCAAAGATAATATCATAGTAGATAACTTTCTTTTCTTCTTGTACGTAGAACGCATGTACTTGTACTACATGTGTATATAGACTTACAACTTGGTCGAGAGCTTGTCTTACTTCAAGCACTTCTAAACTTGGTTGGTTTTCAGCATATACGCCAACGGTCATAGCAATACCAAATTTTTTATAGAGATGAACGGCGATACTTTTTGTTAGGGGATGAATATCTGCCATAGTCATCGTATCTGGCACTGTAATATGAACGGACCCAATTGTTTCACCAGGACCGTAGCTATTTAATACTAAATCATATACACCGCCCACATTTGGATGTTGAGCGATAGTTTCTTTAATTTCACGAACTAAGTTATCATCTGCACGAACGCCAAGCAAGTGATTATACATTTCTTTTAAAATGTCATAAGCAGCTTTCAAAATTAAAACAGAGATAACCGCACCTACATAACCTTGAATATCAAAGTCAAAGAAGAATACTAAAGCTGCAGATACTAATGTAGCAAAGGTAATCACCGCATCAAAGAGCGCATCGATACCAGATGCTACAAGTGCATCGGATTTATATTTCTCGCCTTGTGCCTTAATATAGCGGCCCATCACTACTTTCACAACAATAGCAACGGCGATAATCGCCAAGCTTGGAATATCAAAGGTAGATACCTCTGGATGAATGATTTTTTCTATGGATTCCTTGAGGGATCCAAGACCTGCACCAAGGATGATGAAAGCAATAGCCATCGTAGTCATATATTCTATACGACCGTGACCAAATGGATGCTCCTTATCGGCACCTTTAGCTGCTAATTTTGTACCAACAATAGTCAACACAGAGGACAATACGTCTGTTAAGTTGTTTACCGCATCAAGGATGATGGCGATAGAGTTAGACGCAAGGCCTACAATCATTTTAAAAATAACGAGAACGACGTTACCTATAATACCTTTTATACTAGCAAGCGTAATCCCCCGATTACGTGCTGCACTATTTTCTTGCAAAATCATACTACACCTCTTACATTCATTTCACTAAGCTATAAATCGAAGCCTATCGATTTATTTACATTTCTATTATAGCTTATCGATTATCATTTGTCATTATATTTTTTGAAAAATTTTTATGAAACCATTGATTTTACTGAGTTATCAATAATTCTCATTTCTCAATTAGAATATTTGATGTATTGTGACTTCACAATCTTATGCAGTAACCGTAATACGCTCACCTGTGCGCATGTGTGTAAATACAACCTTTTGGGCACGTAATTGGAACGGCTGCCCCGTTGGTTGTGCGCCATATAATGTATCCCCTACAAGAGGGTGACCTATGTGGCTGAAAGCCACACGAATTTGATGTGTTTTTCCTGTGTACAAACGGACTAAAACCTCTGTATATCCACATTCTTGGGAGTTATACACAGATTTGTCCACATTTTGACCACTTTTATCCACATCTGATAGTTCTATATCCACATTTTTTGATGCTATATCCACAAAATTTTCGGACTTATTCACAGAGTTATCCACAGGCTGTGATTGATGTCTACGTAGGACGGAATAATCTGTACGAGTCTCTTTTCCCTTAGAATTCACTTCGTAATGAATCCCATCAGCACTGCGTTCCATAGATAATACCAAGGAATCTTCATCAGCTTCTACGATGCCTTCCACAGTAGCCATATACCACTTTTCAAAGGCATTATCATCCATTTGCTGTTGATAAAGACTTTGGGCTAAGCCACTTTTAGCAATCACAATACAACCCGTTGTATCTCTATCTAAGCGATTCAAGAAACGTACCTTTCGCTTAATGCCATGTTCTTTAAAGTAGTAAGCCACACCATTGGCAAGGGATACTTGGTCTTTGGAGTTTACTGTCACACTAGCCGGCTTATCCACAATGAGGAGATCATCATCTTCATATAAGATATGTAGATTCATTTCAATTGGTTCATAATCTATTTTTTCCTTCGCCATGGCAATCCAAATCTCGTCACCTTCGGAGATAACATCCTTTGGCGTCGCCTTATGTCCGTTGATGTGGATTAGCTTTTCCTCAAATAACTTTACAAGAGACTTCCGTGGATATCTCGTATCAAGGACTTCACCTAGCGAGATAAGCATACTATCACTCATTTTGACCGCTTCTTGTTGCTTAGACGGCTGTACTACAGCAAGCTTGTTAGTATGTACAGACTCTAAATCCGCAGCAGTTACGGTCCACAAAATATCGTCCGGACGATGTGTTTTTCTCGCCATTAGTATCTCCTTTCTACGAGCTCATTGTCTCGTGGCATATAGTTCAGTAGCGAGCTTGGTTGAACTGCTCGGCCACGTATATTCGTTTGTTCAAAGGTAATGGTCAGCTCTTGCTTAGGGCGCGTTATGGCCACATAGAATAATCGCTTTTCTTCATCTTCACGCCCTTCTGCAATGGCAAACGGGCTTGGGAAAGTACCTTCGTTGAGGCCTGCTAGGAATACATGGTCAAACTCGCTCCCCTTTGCTTGGTGGATGGTAATGATAGGAATTCGATCTTCGTTTCGTACCTGTTGAACTGGCTCACCTGCGGTAAGGGCCGCCATCTGCAAGATTTGATTTAATCGAGCTAAACCAGCCGGTCCTTCATAGGCTGCATCTAGTTTTTCCATGATGCGATATAGATCCCGTATATGCTCTACCTTTGCCGCTTCCCCATGGGATTTATAGTACTCTAGAACCCCCATTTGATTCATTATGTACGCCAATAACTTCGTTGGCAATTCCATATAGGCCTTTCTACGTAACGTTGCCATTTGGGACGCAATATTGGTGAAAGCAGCCTTATACTTATTGATTGCCACCATACGCCCCGTTGTAGTAGGTGCAATATTTTCTTTCACTGCATAGATTAAAAGCTGTGCAGTGGCCAAGATATCGTCCATCGCATTGTGCGTAGGCTCATGATTGATAGGAAACTCTGACGCAAGGAAGCCCAATTTATGATTTGGTAAATTAGGATAGAATCTACGATAGATGTCGAGTGTATCATAAATAGCCTTGAACTCTGGGTTACCTAAATTATGACGTGCCAATTCATTAGTAAAGATGGTGACATCATAATTTACATTATGGCCTACAATAA
>URZS01000142.1 GCA_900552445.1 uncultured Veillonella sp.
ACAGCCCATCGTGCAGGCACAGGGTATTGCTATGAAGAACGGGACGGGGCTTTTATAACGCCTGGCACAATCAACATCCTCGTCTTTACGAATAAGGCCTTAACTGATAGCGCCATGGTGAAAGCAATCATGACCATTACAGAGGCTAAAACTGCAGCCCTCCAAGATTGGGATGCTGAAAGTGTGAAACTCTATCCATTTATCAATGAGGATATTCCTGAGGCACTCACAAAAGAACGTAAAACTACGGCTACAGGTACTTCTACAGATGGCATCATTCTCACCATCGATACAAATGGAGACGTCTTAACTGATGCAGGCTCCTTCTCCCTCTTTGGCGATACTTTAGCCAAGGCAGTCTATGTAGGCGTGCAAAGAGCGCTATCAAACGCTATTGGCGCTGAGTAAGCAGAGCCTTTGATAAATTTATACAGAAATAAAACCGCACATCCTAGGCGATCGGGATGTGCGGTTTATTGCATATAAAACTGTTATACATAATATAACAGTTGAAAATGAATATCAAATTAAATTTTGAGACTCTATTTCAATTTCCATTAATATGTATAGAAGAATTGTTGTAACTTTTTAAGATTTTTAGTTTTTGTAAGACCTAACATTAATAGGATGCGGGCCTTTTGTGGACTCAAAGTGTCACTTACGAGATACCCTGCCAATGTATCTTGAGGAACCGCAGATACCATACCACTGCCCGTACGAGAGGCACGTATAGTTGGGAATGATGTATTTTGAGTAATTTGGCGTACATTTTGTGGAATTGTGCCATGACCGAGACCAGTTAAGATCAAGCCATCTGGATTTGTAGCAACCACACTCATAGGCACCATATCATCCATACCACCATAGCAAGTTAGAAGCACTACCCGTGGCAATTCTTTTAGATCCCTTACATCGAACTCAGAATCTTTAGTATGACAACGAGTGGACGCTTTATAATAATGAGCTACTCCATCCTGTACAATACCAAGATGACCTACTAATGGACTATCAAAGGTCGCTACATTTGTCGTATTACATTTAGACACATCACGTGCACCATCAATATAACCATTTAAAACGACTACAACACCTTTGCCTGCCGTTTCAGGAGTTCTTGCCACTTGAATAGCTTGTAATAAGTTAATAGAACCGTCTGCACTAATAGCACCGGCTGGCCTCATAGAACCAGTAACGACAATAGGCTTATCAGTATGTACAGTAAGATTAAGGAAATATGCTGTTTCCTCCATACTATCAGTACCATGAGTAATAACAACACCGCCAATATCATCTTGATCAACTAATTGTTGCACTAGCTTAGACAAGTCTAACCAGTGTTTTACGGTAATATCGGAGCTTTCAATATTACTAAACTGAATATATGTATATGGGCCATATGGTTCTGTGCCAGGTACAGAGGCTAAGATTTCATCAAGCCCAAGCACACCTGCTGTATAACCCGTCAAATCTGTATCGGAAGCACCTCGTCCTGCAATCGTTCCGCCTGTGCCAATCAAAGCGATTTTTGTCTCCATATTACCTCCACTATCACTATATAAGTAAATAATCTATTGCAACTCTCCTGTCACTTAACGTTTTGGATCAAAAGATGGCATTAACTCGAGCTTATGTTTATTGATGCGGTTCAAACGATCAATACGTTCCTTCGTAGCTAAATCTTCAATTTCACCAGTCCTGATATAGCGGTCCAACACAGCATAGGTAAATCCTAATTTATCCTCGTCAGACTGACCACTGAGGCCATCGCTAGGAATCTTATCCACTAAATATGCGGGAATATCTAGAAGCCTACCAATTTGACGTACCTCTTCTACAACGAGTCGTGCAAGAGGACTAAAATCACCTGCACTATCGCCAAATTTTGTGGAATATCCAACGTAATCTTCAGAACCGTTACAAGTATTTGCTACGCGAGCGCCGTTTGGCAAGTTTTGCCCGACTGCATAAAGTGTCGTCATTCGTAGTCGAGGTGGCGTGTTAATAGCTGCATCTCGAGACAAATCGTTTCTACCCGTTACAACCTCATAACCTTCACCTTGAACAATAGCTTGTGTTAAGGCTTCGTAAGCAGCACCAATATTAACCGTTATATGAGGAATACCTAAATGCTCTACTACAGCCTTGGCATCGTCGATATCGGATTGAACGCCGTTAGGCATGAGAACACCTACTACTCGATCTGCCCCTAAGGCCTCTTTGCAAAGAGCGGCTACAATAGTTGAATCCTTACCGCCCGAGATACCAACAACGGCACTACAAGTAGGGCCATTTTGACTAAAATAATCTCGAATCCATTGAACGAGGGCATCCTTTGTAGCTTGTGGATTTTCTAACATAGGCCCTCCTATTTTTTCCGATAAATACGGTTCAATAAATCAAGTTTCAATTGATAGTAACTTGGGCTCATATCAAGGTAATGACGATGAGGATTTTCAAAACGTTGTTCCTCAGGCCAAATTTCATTAGCTAATTGGTCTTTAACATATTGACGAATTTCCTCAAGGGTTGGTAACTCTTTTATCAATTTACCATCCTTGATAATGAGCTCTTTCATTTCTTTGAAAGTACAGTTTTCAAAGTATAATTCACGCCAAGGTTGCTCGGGGTTAATATAGCGATATGGCTCTGCTGTGTCAGGTACTTCGCGTAATAATGTTAATAGATCGGCAATGGCACGCCCCTTTTCATTGTATACGCGGTACACCTTTTTAAGACCTGGATTTGTAATCTTTTCAACGGCCTCAGAAATCTTAATACGAGGTTCCCATTTACCATCTTTCTCAACGC
The DNA here is from genome assembly GCA_900552445.1 of uncultured Veillonella sp. Classification (GTDB taxonomy): domain Bacteria; phylum Bacillota; class Negativicutes; order Veillonellales; family Veillonellaceae; genus Veillonella. The sequence goes on from URZS01000142.1 coordinate 2,809, forward strand.
TTGCAATCTTATATACAGCGCCAAATACAGGATCACTCTTAGAGGTGATGAGTCTTTCACCTACCCCAAAGATATCGATAGGACCACCTTGAAGGAGGAGAGATTTTATCGTATATTCATCAAGGCTATTAGAAGCCATGATCTTACAATCTTCCAATCCTGCATCGTCTAGCATGTGACGTGCTTTTTTAGCCAAATATGCTAGGTCGCCAGAGTCAAGGCGAATGCCTTTCAACCGTTTCCCCATAGGTTCTAATACATCTTTAGCTACCTGAATTGCATTTGGTACACCAGAGTTTAATACATCATAAGTATCTACAAGAAATACCGCATTATCTGGATACACCTCAGCATAAGCCTTGAAGGCATCGTATTCAGAGCCGTAATACATAACCCAACTGTGGGCCATAGTGCCGCTCACAGGAATACCAAATTGCTGTCCCGCTAATACCGTTGCAGTAGAGGCTACACCGCCAATATAAGCAGCGCGCGCACCATACACGGCAGCATCCACATTATGAGCTCGACGAGCTCCAAAATCGGCTACCACTCGACCATCTGCGGCACGAACAATACGGTTAGCTTTTGTAGCAATTAAGGATTGATGGTTCATCATAGTAAGCACTGCAGTTTCTACGATTTGTGCGTCTATGAGAGGTGCTACGATAGTAATCACCGGTTCATTGGGATAAATGATAGAGCCTTCCGGGAATGCGTACACGTCGCCTGTGAAGGAGAACTCTTTCAAATAGTCTAAAAATTCATCGCTAAAAATGCCTTGGTCGCGCAAATAAGCAATGTCACGTTCATCAAAGTGTAAATTCAAAATGTACTCAACGATTTGCTCGAGACCACCAAAAATGGCGAAGCCACCCTTGTCTGGATTGCGTCTAAAGAAAACGTCAAATGCGACGCGATCCATTTCTTCTTGTTTCGTAAAGTAGCCGTGTGCCATGGTCATCTCATAAAAATCCATAAGCATACTGATATTGCGACTGTCATGTTGCATTAGTTCACCAACCTTCTAAAATCGAATGGATTTATTAAATCGTTAATCGTATACACTCATTATACAATATAATTCCTATATAGCTAGTCTCTGCATTAGCTATGCTAATAATCATTCTTGTGATATAACTATATATATAAACTAATTATTTATATATTCCCTATGTATGTCTGTGAAAATCGTTACTATAAGAGGCTAAAACAAGCAATCTAAGTGAAGTAATCATTCACTTAAGCCCTTCTTGTATAGAGATCGGAAG
>URZS01000143.1 GCA_900552445.1 uncultured Veillonella sp.
TCTGTAATTTTAAGAAATGTTGTAAAATCTGATGTTGAATTTACGTGTTAATTTAACTACAATAATGATAAGATATTAGAAAGATGAGTGTTATATCACTAAAGTATTTTGGAGGTGATAGTATGCCGAATATAAAACCTATTTCAGATTTACGTAACTATTCTGAAGTTTTACGAGATGTTACTATAGATAGTCCAGTATTCTTAACAAAAAATGGTAGAGGTCGATATGCAATTATGGATATTCAAGATTATGAACGTCTAATGGCTACGATAAAACTTATGGGTGCTTTAGAGGCTGGACGTAAGTCTGGTGAAGAACAAGGATGGATTTCATCAGAGCAACTAAAGAGTGAATTGGGGATTTAATTATGAATAATCAAATTAGCTATGCACCAAAAGCACGAGAAGATTTGCTAGAAATAAAAACTTTTATAGAAGAAGAATCAGGTGATATTGAGTTAGCTAAGAAAACCATTTCGGATATAGTGACTACGAATGACTCGTTGAGGATATTTCCAGAAATGGGACAGCGATTATTGATTAATCTAGAGAGTAAAATTGAATACAGATATTTACTTTGTCATAATTATTTAAGTTTTTACCGTTATTTAGATCGGACTATCTATATTGATAGAATATTAAACAGTAGACGTGATTATCTTAGAATATTATTAGATGAAGTACATTAGCTCTTAAAAGCACTATCGTTAATAGATGGTGCTTTTTTATGAGCTTTAATTAAAGTCCTTTAATTAAAGTCCTTTGATAGAGTCTCGTCTTTCACAAATTCTCAAAGAGTGATACAATATAGATTATATATTCATTTTTAGAAAAGAGGCTATTATGGAACGGATTCAAGATCTTGTGTACACACATGTGCAGGGTGGCCAGTTTAGATGGGTCACTGTCAGCACATTGATGCTCGCATTGGGCACGATATTGCATTTGGTGAGCCCTAGTGTGGCTGGGGTAACGCCAAACTGGACGATTGCTACGTACTGCGTAGCTATTTTATTGACTCGTCCTAGTTTGAGTCAAACCTTGGGGATTGGCCTAGTAGCGGCCCTTATCAACGTATTGACGTCTAAGTCAGCATTCCCATACGGCAACTTGTTGTCTGAACCAGGCGGTGCGTTGACGGCAGCTCTCGTGACACGTGCTATGTTGTCCGTAAAGTTCCGCAAAATCGGTGGCTTTGATTTGACGCCAATTCTATCTGGCTTCTTAGCCACAGTTGTATCTGGCGGTATCTTCGTTACCATCTTGTGGAAAGTGTTGGGCTTGCCAGACAATGTGTACATGTACGGTATGTGGCCAATGGTTCTTATCGTAGGTGCTTTGAACGGTGCCATTACACCAATCTTGTACATTCCGGCACAACGTTTATTCTCTAAACGCGGTATGTTGCCAAGTGCAGAGGAATTGGGCTCCGATCACAGCCATTTGACAATCTTGCCTGAGCGCCAAGCTAAGATTTCCATTGAGCATGTAAATTATTACCATCCTAAGGCGACGACGCCGTCTCTTAAAAATATCAATCTCGATGTACATGATGGTGACTTCTTAGTGATAACAGGTCCTGCAGGTTGTGGTAAAAGTACCCTTTGCATGGCCATGGTAGGGGCTGTGCCTAAGTTCTACGGCGGTCGTCTTGAAGGCATGGTGTTCGTAGATGGTAAAGCGACTACGCAAATGGAAATTCCTGAACTGGCTAATCACATCGGTGTAGTTCTTGCCGATTACGACACTCAACTCGTAACGATGACAGTTCGTGAAGAAGTGGCCTTTGCTATGGAAAATCGCGGTTATGACCGTGAAACCATCAAAGCACGTTCTGAAGAGGTGTTTGCACAAGTTGGTCTTGTAGGCTTAGAAGACCGCAAGATTACAAGCTTATCTGGTGGTCAACGTCAACGCTTGGCGATTGCTTCCGTTTTGGCTACGAACCCAACTGTTCTAGTTCTCGATGAACCAACGAGCTCCCTCGACCCAGATGGGACGACAGAATTATATCGCCTCGTAGGTGATTTAAATGAGAAACACGGTATTACCGTTGTTGTTATCGACCATGACTTACACGCTGTATTGCCGTATGCAAACCGCATGGCTCTCATGGTGGATGGCTCTATTGCGTGCGACGACGATGTACCGACTACGCTTCGTTACATGTACGAACACAATATTCACGTAGATGCGTTGCCATCCGTGTTCACTACGTACATGGAACTTGAACAAGCGGGCTTCCACAGCGATGAGCCTTGGCTCAGCATCGAGTCTGCTATCAAGGGCTTGCACCAAATTGAAATGGCTCACGCTATCCAAAAAGAGGTGCATGGTGAAAGCAGCTCTACAGCAAATCAATCTAATACGGTAGTAAATAAACAACCAATTCAACGCGTTGATGATGTACAAGGAAAGGACGGTGGCGCTCATGCTTAAGGTTGAAAATATCCGCTTTGGCTATGTGCCATCTGTAGACATCTTCCGGGATGTGACTTTCACCATCGAAGGGGGCGAATACATCGCCATCGGTGGTCGCAACGGTTGTGGTAAAACGACTATCACTCGTTTGCTCGTTGGTCTTGAAAAATCTAGCGAAGGCCGTATGTACTATAACGGCACTGACATTACGTCTATGCCGCCATCTAAACGTGGTCAATTTATTGGTTATGTATTCCAACAACCGGATCGCCAAATGTTCAGACCAACAGTAGCCACAGAGGTTGCCTTCGGTCCTGAATCACTAGGTCGCACTAAATCCGAAGTAAAACAAATCGTTGATGAAGTGTTGGAGCGCACAGGTATTTCTCACTTACGTGAAGCCTATCCTCCAACATTGCGCCGCGGTGAAAAGCAACGCGTTGCTATTGCTTCTGCGCTAGCAATGCAATCTAAAATCCTCATTCTCGACGAACCAACAAGTGGTCAAGATGGTAAGGAAACTAAAGAGTTGTTAGCTTTATTGCGCCAACTCAATCAAGAAGGCATTACGATCCTTCTCATTACACATGATATGGAAATCATGGCTAGCGAATGTAGCCGTGCACTCATCATGGGTAACCAAACAGTTGCCTTTGATGGCAGTCCAGAAGAATTATTCAAGAAGTCTACGGACGAATTGCAAGACCTAGGCCTTACAAAACCGCCAAGTGTGGAACTTTCACTAGCGGTACCATCCCTAGGCTATTGCAAATCCATGGATGAATTGAAATCTAAGTTAGTGGCTCAGTTGAGCGGAAAATAGGAGGGACATATGGAACGTTTAGTACCGTTAACAAAAATCTTGATGACCCTCGCCGTATCCGTGTGGGCCATTCTATTGCGCGACTGGCCATCTCTATTGGCCTTGGTCGTTGTAGAACTCGGTGTATTGCTTGTAGCTGGTTTGCTATTCAAACAACGCAAAGCCGTTGTGGCATTGACTAGCTTTGCTGTATTCCTTGGTATTGTTCAATTTCTCGGTAGCGGTGATGTAACATCTGCCATCGTATCTGGCTTGCGTATGCTCGCCATGACACTTGTATTCATCTGCTTGTTGGCTACTACAAAATTGCAAGACCTTACAGCGGCGCTCGTAACACAATGCAAAATTCCTTATGAATATGCATTTATGTTTACTGCCGCACTTCGCTTCGTGCCTGACTTCATTGCTGAAAGCCATGCTGTACAAGAAGCACAAGCCTGCCGTGGTTTATCCTTAGAAGGCAACTTCTTGAAGCGCATGAAATCTTACGCATCTGTTATCCAACCATTGCTTTTAAAATCCTTGGGCCGCTCTGAAACAATGGCGTTGTCCCTAGAACTACGTGGCTTTGGTGGACCTACACATAGCTTTGCAGCATCTGTAGGATTGAAAACTATGGACTACGCTGTGATTGGCGTTTTGATTGTTATTACAGTACTTTTATTTCTAGTAGTTTAATCTTCTCATATATTTACAATTAAAACTTAAATACATAAACTGAGTGGTAAAAATTGATGTTTTTACCACTCAGTTTTGTTGTATTAGATCGGAAGAGCGTCGTGTAGGGAAAGAGTGTAGATCTCGG
>URZS01000144.1 GCA_900552445.1 uncultured Veillonella sp.
CATGGTACTGTGATGACTGTGGCGAAACTATCGTAAGTCGTGAAGACATTACAGAATGTCCTCATTGTCACGGGCATGTAACACAAGATCCAGACGTTCTTGATACATGGTTTAGCTCTGGCTTGTGGCCATTTGCTACGATGGGCTGGCCTGACCAAACTCCAGAGCTTAAACAATGGTACCCAACAAGTGTTCTCGTAACTGGTTACGATATCATCTTCTTCTGGGTAGCTCGTATGATCTTTATGGCTCTTGAGTTCGAAGATGAAATTCCATTCAAACACGTATTCATCCACGGTCTTGTTCGCGATAGCCAAGGTCGTAAGATGAGTAAATCCTTAGGCAATGGTATCAACCCACTTGACGTTATTGACCAATTTGGTGCTGATGCATTGCGCTTCACTCTTGTAACAGGCAATACACCTGGTAACGACATGCGTTTCTACATGGAACGTGTGGAAGCAAACCGTAATTTTGCTAATAAGATTTGGAATGCTTCTAAATTCGTATTGATGAATCTTACGAATTATGATGAAAGCTTCGTTCCAACTGCAGATGATTTAACTTTAGCTGATCAATGGATTATTCAAAAATACAATGAAACAGTACAAAGCGTAACATCTAATCTCGATAAATTCGAATTAGGTGAAGCGGCAAGTTCCGTATATGACTTCATTTGGAATACGTACTGTGACTGGTATATTGAATTGGCGAAACCTCGTTTGTACAGTGAAAGCAACGAACGCGATCGTCGTACAGTTCAATACTTGCTCGTAACTATCTTGCGTCACATGCTTGAATTGTTACATCCGTTCATGCCGTTCGTAACAGAACATATTTGGCAACACTTGCCTCATGAAGGGGATAGCATCGTAGTTACTAAATGGCCAGAAGCCTTGAACTTCGACAATCTTGACGGCGCAGCTCGTCAAATGGAAGTGATGATGGATGCTATTAAAGGCATTCGTAACATGCGTGCTGAAATGAACGTACCGTTAGGTAAAAAAGCAGAGGTTATCGTGGCGCCTACAGATGCAGCATTAGCTCAAACTGTAGCAGACCATAGCGACTACTTCGTAACATTGGCTTGGGCTGAGAAGGTAACAATCCTCGGTGCCAACGACGGTAAACCAGAAAATGCAACTGTAACAGTTGTAAATGGTATGGAAGTATATCTCTTGCTTAAAGACTTAATCGATGGCGAGAAAGAAAAAGAGCGTATTGCAAAGGAAAAAATTCAAATGGAAAAAGAAATTTCCCGCTTGGAAGGTAAATTGTCTAACCAAGGCTTCCTTGCAAAAGCTCCTGAAGCTGTAGTAGCGAAAGAAAAAGAAAAGTTAGAAGAATATAAACAAAAACAACAAGCGTTATTGGAACGTGAAGCGTTCCTTGAAACCTTATAATAGGAGGTTTATATGACATATCAAGAGGCCTTAGCCTATTTAGAACAGGCATCCTCATTCGGTATTAAGCCTGGCCTTGAACGAATTACGGCTCTTATGGAAGCTCTTGGGAATCCACAAGAGGACTATAAAATTGTTCATGTAACAGGTACGAATGGTAAGGGCTCGGTTACCTCATATATTTCCTACGCACTGTTTACAAGCGGATTACGGGTGGGGCGATTTACATCGCCTCACCTTCAATCCTATACGGAGCGAATTCAAATCAATGATGGAAATATTACAGAGGAAGCCTTCGGTGAATTAATCAATCGTGTAAAAGCAGCAGTAGATACTATCATCAGTAATGGAGTAGAGGCACCGACGCAATTTGAAATGTTGACGGCGGCCGCATTCTTGTTCTTTAAAGAGCAAGGTGTAGATTATGCGGTAGTAGAAGTTGGTTTAGGTGGATTGCTAGACTCTACTAATATCGTTACTCCTAAAGTATCTGTTATTACTAATGTATCTATGGATCATCAAGCGTACTGTGGTGATACTGTTGAGGAGATTGCACGTCATAAGGCGGGCATCATTAAATCTAAAGTACCTGTAGTAACAGCTGCACAAGGTACGCCTCTCAGTATTATTGAGGACGTAGCCAAAGAAAAGAATGCTAAACTGTATGCTTTCAATAAAGATTTTGGCATCGATAGTCGCAGTGCTGTAACGGGCGGTCAAATGATTACGGTCAGTACCAATGATGCAGCGCCTGCTATGCTCTTTACGACGATGGCAGGTATTCACCAATCTGTAAACCTCGCTTGTGCGTTAATGGCTGTGCGCCTATTGATGAAAGACGATAAGAGTATCAGTGAAGAAACGATGCGCGAAGGTTTTGCTCGCACTACGTGGGCTGGTCGTTTCGAAGTTAAACGCGGTCTAGATCGTACCTTTATCTTTGATGGTGCTCATAATGCGGCAGGGGCTGAATCTTTTGCTATGGCTTATGCTGAATTGTTTAAAGATACTCCAAAAACGATTGTTATGGCCATTCTTAAAGATAAAAACCAAGAGGCGATTATCCGTGAAGTCGTTAAGGCCGGAGATACAGTCTTAGTTGTACCGGCGCCAACAGATAGAACGGAAGTACCTGAAACCTTGGTTGAGGTCATTCGACGCACTGTACCAAAGGCGACGGCTCAAACTGCTGACTCTGTTGAGGACGCTTTAGCATTGGCCTATAAGCATACTAAGACTGGTGATATTATCGCTGTATGTGGTTCGTTATATATTCTAGGGGATGCTCGTCAGTGGTTTAACCATGAGATGAGTCACTAAGGTGAGATCATGGAACTCTCACTTATTCCTAATCAGAAGCGACTGACCTTTTATATTGAACGACTAATTTATGGTGTTGTTGTGGCCATGCCATTGCAGCCGATGGTGGGGGATGTACTCCTTTGGCTGGCTATAGGACTGGCACTATATGATTTAATATCTAGTAAATCTTTGAGCTTACCTACAGGCTATCTGTCTTGGACGGTGATGATCTTTGTTATATGGACTGGTATATCGTCGATTATGTCACCAAATTGGGACTGGTCTATTCAGAGTTGGTTTTACCAAATTGTAGCAGGTGGGGGGATGTACTATTTAGTGCGTACCTATATTCAAACGCCTAAACAATGGAACTATTTTCTTCGTGCTTTTTTAGGCACCGCAGTTCTTGTCTGTGTTATTGGGGCCTATCAGTATCTATTTATTCCTAATATACATATAAAAGAATGGGTAGATGCTGCACAGTTTCCGAAATTGATGCGCCGTATGGCATCAACATTACAAAATCCTAACTTGTTAGGGGCTTATTTGTTGATGGTCTTAAGCGTATGCATCAGTTATATACTGGTCTATATGAAAGAAAATCGCACCCGTGACGTGGTGACGATGCTCATCATAGGTATCGTTTTATTTTTAACGATGCTCTTAACTTACTCTCGTGGTATTTGGATTAGCTTTGCCGCTATGATTCTCTATTGGGCTATCTTTGTAGAGCGACGTCTATTCCTATCCTTGTTAGCCGTTCCAATAATTTTGTACTTCTATGAAGGTGAAATTGCGTCACGACTTTGGTCTATATTCCAAGGTCACGATACATCAGCGGATCTTCGCTGGGCATTGTGGGATAGCACAATGTATATCATACGAGAAAATCCTATCTTTGGTATTGGCTGGAATACATTCTACTTAGTTTATCCTGAGTATAACTACTATATTCAAGGTCCTAATGTGTTGATGTATCATGCACACAATTTATATTTGAACATTTTAGCCGAAATAGGTATTACAGGATTGCTATCATTCCTCGCAGTTATCGTAGGTCATGTAATTACATCTATACGATTAAAAGGAGATCTATTCCGACAAGCGGCACAAATAGGTGTAGGTGCCTTAGCGGTGGCTGTTCTCGTTAGTGGTTTATCTGACTTTGAGCTCTATAGCCATCAAGTGACCATTGTATTTTGGCAATTGTTAGGCTGGGTGG
>URZS01000145.1 GCA_900552445.1 uncultured Veillonella sp.
GTCATTGGCGATGGCGAGTTTACGAGCTTGAGTGAAATTGGTAAATTAAGCTAGTTATGGTAAAATGGAATGATGATGTAATGAAGGAGAAATTACTATGAGTTCCATTTTACCTACTCTAGGAAGAGATGTAAGTATAGATATTGGTTCCATACAAACGCGCCTCATGGGTGGGACGCGAGGAACCGTTATAAGCGAACCATCGATTATAGCAACAGATTCAAAACAAGAAAAGGTAGTTGCCGTTGGGGATGAAGCGGCGCGCCTTGTATTGCGCATGCCAGATATGTGGCGCCCTTTGACGCCTTTAAAAGACGGTTTTATTGTCGACTATCGCGTTATGCATACCATGCTTAACTATTTTTTAAATAAGGTTTCTAATGCATTGCGTCGCGCTCGAGTTCTCGTAGGTGTTCCTTGTGGCATGACCGATGTTGAACAAAGAGCCATGATGGATGCTGTTATTCAAGCTGGTGCTCGAGAGGTATTCCTCATTGAAAGGCCTGTAGCGGCAGGTATTGGTTGTGGAGTGCCTATCTTTGAAGCTCGCGGGTCTATGATTATTGATATCGGCGGTGGTACCGTTGATATGGGCATTGTTTCCTTAGGCGGCATTGTAGATAGTAAAACTATACGCTTTGGTGGTTCTGATATTAATAATGCGCTTTTACGTTACGTACGAGAGTGCTTTGGTGTTATCGTATCAGATGAAACTATATTAGATATTAAACACACCGTAGGTACTGCCATTGCTCCCTTAGAGGATGCTGAGTATGCCTTCCAAGGCCGTGATATGATGAATGGCTTAGGTAGACGATGTGTAATCCATCAATCTGAGGTATATCAAGTGATCAACGATTGTATTGCAGGCTTGCTTGATGAAGTTAAGCAAATGATTCGCTCTGCTGCACCTGAGATTGTTGCGGACATTATGCAACATGGTATTTGGTTAACAGGTGGCACTGCTAGACTAGCTGGTTTAGCCGATCGTATTGGTACTGAGTTAGGTGTGCCTGTTCACGTTCCAGAAGCGCCTGAAACAAAGGTCGTTGTGGGCCTTAACGGGGCATCTTCCGATCTAGTGAGCTTATCGCGTTTTATTGTAAATTCTAAGAATAGAAAGGGCCGAGACTAGTATGATACAGTCAGATAAAAAATTAATTATCGTCGTTGTCATTAGCTGTATCCTATTGGCATTGCTCGGTTTTGCTTGGAAACAACGAACTAGTATTCCTTTTGTTACTGTTACTCTTGAAGGGATTACGACTCCTTTTGCCTATGGCTCTGCCCGTCTATTAGAGGGCGTACAAACAAGCTTTACCGTGCTGAATAATGCTATTTCTTCTACCATTGAAAGCGAAGCAGAAGCATCTCGTAAAGCTGCATTAGAGCAAAAGGTTGTTAACTATGACGAGGTTGTAGCAGAAAATATTCGCCTACGTCAACTTTTGAACTATAAGAGCAATCATCCAGAGTTTTCCATGACTTTGGCTGGCGTTATTACTAAGGATTACGGTACATGGACCAATACTTTCACCATCGATAAAGGTAGTGAAGAAGGCATGGCCGTAAATATGGCCGTCGTTGTGCCAAGTGGTGTAGTTGGTTTTATTACTGACGTGTATCCACACTCTGCTCGAGTTCAAACAATTCTTGACCCTCGTAGTGCAGTAGGCATTCTCGTACAGCGTCCTGAATCTCGCTTGTCTGGCGTTGTAAAAGGTAATGGCAATACACCGCGCACACCGTCCATGGTAAATATCGCTCGCGATGGTGACGTATTGGTAGGTGATAAATTGATTACCTCTGGTTACGGCGGTATCTATCCGAAGGGTTTACCAGTAGGTAATGTGCAATCTATTGAAAATGATACAGAAGGCTTTGTAAAAAATGCGGTAGTCACACCAAGTGTTGACTTCCATCGCATTGAAGAGGTATTCGTACTTACGTCCTCCTCTCTTAGTGCACCGCAAAAGCCTGAGCTTGAGCCTAAACTTGTGCCTCAAACGCAACGAGATCAAGTAGAAGGGGTAAAGGGGGCCGTTAAACAATGACGCGTCTAGCTTTAGTCCTTTGTGGATTTTTAATTTACTTTATTCAGGCTCAACTGTTGCCTGCTATATTTCATACAAACTGGTTACCAAACTTGATTTTAACCATTATTGTTATGGTAACGCTTTTTAAAGGACGTCGCATGGGCATCATGGCCGCCGTTGTGGGTGGCATCGTTCACGATGTATTGATATCTAACTTCTTTGGGCTCCATTTATTCCCTTATGTAATCGTGGTGTATCTCTTATCTGCAGTAAAACATCGCATTTATGAAGAACGTTGGTATTGGTCAAGCGCCATAGTGGCTATCTGCACATTATTAGATGGCTTGATTCGTAGCTTTATGATTTTAGCTAGTGGTGGCGACTTACACCTAGGTGTATATCTATTGCATATGGTCGTACCTGTCCTATTTTGGAATGGTGTATTGGGCGCTATTGTGCATGGCTTGTTGTGGCGTAAAGAGGAACAGCAAGATTATATTTGGTAAGTTTGGTTAGGAGGTGAAAGAGTGCTAGAAGGCCTCTATAAACGAAAGAAAACGAGTCGCTTTGATGTACTCTTTTACATTGTAGCGGGCATATTCATAATATTGGCATTGCGTTTGTTTATGCTTCAAATCTTGGCTGGTGGTTATTATCAAGCTAAGGCAGAAGGCAATCGACTGCGCATGGTTACGATGACAGCTGCTCGTGGTATTATGTACGATCGAAATGGTCAAATCTTAGTAGGCTCTAGACCAGCTTATACTATTTCTATTATGCCCACAGGCAAGGCCTTAGATGAAGGGGAAGTTGCTAAATTAGCAGCATTGCTAAAAATGAAGCCTGAGGATATTACGAAAAAGGTGAATGACCACAAGTATGGTTATGAGCCAATTCGTATTGCCAACGATATTTCAATGGACGTAGTAACGACTATTGAGGAGCACCGTCATGAATTGCCAGGTGTAACGATTGACGTGGAGCCACTTCGTTACTATCCATATGAGACGATGGCATCTCAGCTCTTTGGCTATGTAGGGGAAGTGAGCGAAGAGGAATTAGAAGAGCTAAAACAGAAGGACCCAAATACCCTTGTTAGCGGTGGTACTATTCTAGGTCGTTCCGGTCTCGAAAAATTATATGATTCTATCTTGCGCGGTACCGATGGTGGTAAGCAGGTAGAGGTAGATGCTACAGGTCGCCCTGTGGCGGAAGTGGACCGGAAACATACGGTTCCAGGCTCTAATATTCATCTAACTATTGATGTGAATTTACAAAAGGCTGCAGAAGAAGCTGTTAAAAACCAGCTCGATCAACTGCGGGCCCAAGGTATTCCTGCCCAAGGGGCTGCTGTGGTAGCCATGGACCCTAATACAGGCGCCATTTTAGCTATGGTTAGTGCTCCTGAGTTCAACCCAAACTGGTTTGCTAAAGGCATTACAACAGCTCAGTGGAATCAGCTTAATAACGATAAGAATCATCCCTTTGACAATAAGGTTATTTCTGGTGAGTATCCACCAGGTTCTCCGTTTAAGATTATTACTGGTACGGCTGCGTTAGACCTTAAAAAGGTTACACCTGAAGAAATGATCTTTGATAGCGGTAAACATTGGCTTATTGATAAGCGTAATGCGGAAGGTGAAGCATTAGGTTGGCTTAACTTTAATAAAGCCCTTGCCAAGTCTGACAACGTTTACTTTTATGAAATGGGTAATCGCGTTGGCATAGAAGAGCTTGTAAAATATGCGGGCTATTTTGGTATTGGTGAAAAAACGGGTATCAATTTGGCTGGCGAGGCTGCTGGTAATATGGCAAGCCCTGCGTATAAACGTAAAGTCTTTGATGAAGAT
>URZS01000146.1 GCA_900552445.1 uncultured Veillonella sp.
GTAAAGATGGTCATATCGTAGTTTACATTATGGCCTACGATAATGGCATTCTTGGAGAATTCCTTAAAGGCTTGTAGCACTATAGGTGGTTCTTCACCGTGTTCCTGTAAATACGCATCGGAGAAGCCGTGTACCTCTTCGGATTGTCCCACAGGTACACCTGGGTTGATAAAGCGTTCAAAGGTTTCTAGGACCTGCCCATTTTCATCGATGCGGATGGCCGCAATTTGAATGATACGATCCTGGGACGTATCGGTACCGGTACTTTCTACGTCGTACACCACGACCTCATGATTTTCTAAACCACTAACGAGCTTCGCGTAAGGCTCTGCCTCAAAGATAGGCATATCCATAAAGTCCGTCAATTTTAAGCCTACTTGACGCGTCTCAGGGCTTTCAATAGCGGCGATACGCGCATCACCAATGCCAGCTACATAGCGTTTTATAATGCGCTTAGCGCTGACGGAGTCATTCGGGTTCATAAGCAGTTTAAAGTAAGCCATAACGTCTTTGATTTCTTGACGTCTAAAGAATTTAAACTCGTCAATAATCATAAAGTGACGGCGTTCGTCTTCAGGCTTTTCATTGTTGAGGCGTTCAAAGGAGTCGCTCAGCCGTTGTGCCTTTTTATTATCTCGTACGAGAACGCCTATATTGGCATCCTTTGGCAAGGCGCAGATAGCTTCATAGATATAACGTCCCTCAAGATAGCTATTTTTACAGCCTTTTATGAGAACAGGCTTGCCCTTTCTTTCACTATTGGCGCGAGGCAATTCAGTATATATAGAGCCTACTAGATTAGGGAACATATTCTGCAATGTTTTGAAAGCCATCGTAAAGAGCGTCCAGTTAGAGCGGTAGTTTTCGTAGAAAATAATTTTTAAAGGCTTAAAGTCCGCATCAAACTGCTTGAGCAAACGGAATGGATCAGACCCACGCCACTCGTATATGGTTTGGAAATAGTCACCACATAATAGGACGTGATTGCCTTCCCAAAGCATTTCTAGAACCTTGTACTCTAGTACGCCTGTATCTTGCATTTCATCTACAGAAATATAGTTGTAACGGCTACGCCAACGCTCACGAACTACAGGATCTTGGAATAGACGATGAACACCACAGATAAGGTCCGTAAAATCTAAACCATGTACGGAGGCTAAGCTTTCATCATAGGCGGCAATCCATTCGTGACCATGGTTCAAGAAGTCATGGAGTTCACTATAAAGAACATTACCAAAACTAGAAAACTGTTGCTCAATAGTAGGACGCTGTTCCTTCTGCAAACGCTCAATAGTTCGTTTATAGTCGCCTACGAGATCATCAGAATAGAACCCATATAAGGAGCGATATTCTTTTACCATGGCGATGATGTTGGCAAAGGACATTTCCCGCAATTTACCTGGACGATATGGCTCAGACAATTCCTTGCAGTCTTCCTCATCAAAGATGGTTACGTCTGTATATAAGGTTTCATTGCGCTTGCCCTCTTGTTGAAGCACGAAAAAGCAAAAGCTGTGGAATGTACTAACCTCCACAGCCTTTGCAGGACTGCCTACGAGCGATTGAATGCGGTCTTTCATCTCGTTCGCCGCCTTGTTCGTAAAGGTCATGCACAAGATATTCTCCGCCTTCGCATAGCCGCCCTCGATGAGGTGAGCCACTCGATAAGCAAGTGTATTCGTTTTTCCCGTCCCAGCGGACGCTAACAAGAGGATATTCTGTTCAACTTCATCAATAACGCGTTGTTGTTCACGATTGATAAGCATGAGGTCCTCCTATTTTAAAAAGCCGTACCATCCGGCAGCAATGAGCATGGGAATAGGGCCTAGAATTGCTGTTAAAGCCCATACGCCCAAACCAATATCCATAGGAATATTAAGGATATGAACGCATACTAAATACGTCAGAATGCCAGTTACTGCATTCATAGCCACTCGTTTAATGGTGAAAAATGCTACTTTGAAAGCAATGTAGGCTACAGCAACGGATACAACCGCCGAAATAATCGGTGATGCTAATAAAGCTTCCATATTATCCTTTCATTTCTTGGCGGTTCACTACAGCACCGCCTAACGTTAATTCATCGGCATATTCGATATCGCCACCTACAGGAACACCGCGGGCAATACGCGTTACCTTAATGCCGCTTGGGCTTAATAAACGCGCCAAATAGAGAGCTGTCGCCTCCCCTTCTACGTCTGGGTCAGTAGCGAGGATAACCTCTTGTACGACACCATCCCGAAGGCGGGCAATCAATTCTTTTACGCGAATATCGTCAGCACCGATGCCCTCCATCGGGGACAAGGCGCCTTCCAATACGTGATATAAGCCCTTATAATCACCACTGCGCTCGATAGCAATGACATCGCGAGATGTTTCAACGACCATAATCGTCGTTTGATCGCGGTTCGGATTGCTACAGAATTCGCAAGGGTCTTGAGCTGATAAGTTAAAGCAAATAGAACAGTGACGCGTAGCCCCCTTCGCTTCTACGATGGTTTCCACGAGACGGTCTACCTCTTCCTTCGGCATTTCTACCAAATGATAGGCCAAGCGTCTAGCCGACTTGGAGCCGATACCTGGCAAGCGGCGCAACTGCTCTACGAGCCGTTCTAAAGCATTTGTCATTTAGAATAAACCTGTTGGCAAGTTAAGACCACCAGTTACTTTGCCCATTTCTTGAGCCAAGAGGTCGTCTACTTTTTTGCTAGCTTCGTTTACAGCAGCCATCACTAAATCTTCTAACATTTCTACATCTTCAGGATCAACAGCTGTAGGATTCAATTTTAAAGATTCGATGATTTTTTCACCGTTCATCACAACTGTTACAGCACCGCCACCAACGGAAGCCTCTACTGTACGAGTTTTTAATTCTTCTTGCATTTTCTTCATATCTGCTTGCATTTTTTGAACTTTTTTCATCATGCCAGCCATATTGCCCATACCTTTACCAAACATTGTAATTCCTCCTTTTAGGATCTAGGTCCTATACTAATATTCTAATTGATTTATTCTTCGATGACCTCAACGATGATGTCATGGTCTTCAGATAGTTTTTCTAATGTTTCTGCCAAGAGAGGATTGTTTCGTTCCTCTTCCGTCATATGCTCTGGGTCCCATGCATATTCACGAGCAACCGTCACACTATCGATAGGTGCGACCTCAATAGGTGCTTGTGAAAGCATCGTATTACTATCACTGTGTGGGGTTCCCTGTTGCTGTTCGCCCCCATCAGACTTTGGGACAGCTTCCACCTCAATATGTGCACCGCTATCCATAGGTCGTTCTAAGACTTCCCCATCTTCACTGATAACAGTGACGCTATCTAAGGGATGTGGTGGTATATCATCTAAAGATGATACGTAAGATTCCTCCATATCCTCTACAGGCACATCATCAAAGGAATGAACTGGAATATCATCACCAGTTGTGGCACTTACAGCGGCATCGCCCGACTTCTTCGCTAAGAATGCTAACGCTGCGGCCTTTGCCGCATCTACCGCTGCGGAATCAGGCTTACTTGGTTGCTCATCAGTTGTAGGACTACCATTAGGAGCCTTAGCTGTGACAGCCTGCGGGCCAACACCTTGAGGTGCTTGACCGCCTTGCGCATTGCTCGCGACTTGTGGAGAAGATGGATTTGTTAAGTCCATCTGTGTCGGTTGGGGTCCAGATGTTGTACGGACATCTACCATTGGCTCTTGTGGGCGTTGCGGCGCTTTTACTTGGCGCTGCGTCGTACTGCCAGAAGCCTTTTTATAGTCTTTGTAAACTTGTGTGAGGGCATCAACGATTTCTACATGTACTGGATAGCCCAGTGTATAGGTGAAAGCATCTGCCGCTTCTGCCAAGTTGACTTCGTTAGTCATTACATTGA
>URZS01000147.1 GCA_900552445.1 uncultured Veillonella sp.
ATTATAGTATGACTTGTATATGTGTAACCTTTTTCACACCTTTTATTTTTAAAGAAAACATGAAGGCGAAGTATTTTCTGTATATCAATACATTCAGTTATCACATTCAATTTATGACCTCATCAATTATTTTGATATATAGACCTTAACATTTCAAGTTTTATCGATATCTATCCATTATCATTCTTTCTAGAAAGCTGAACAGTTATACTAATAAGGTCTATAAAAATACTGTTAATCTATAAAAAAATCATGCAATAATGACTAAAAGTCATAACCATGTAGCTTGAGGTATAATCAGCTTTTTTACTTATAGGCTATAGAATATGTGATTAAAATCACCCGTACGTATGCGTATTTAGTAATGTCATTCGGAGTGCAAAACTATTCAATCTCACTAATTTCTGTGCTATACTGACAGTGTCATTTGAGAGGATATAGAACTATCCTTAGAGTCATGTTATTTTCATGATTTTTTAGAATGTAGTTGCTATATCAGGTACATATTTTCTGAAAAGAGGTTTTAACGATGGCAGACGCAAAAAACACTGTGTTATTCCCTTATGAAACACTAAAAAAATTGAGCATGGACGCTTTCCAAAAATTTGGTTTCTCCGAAAAAGAAGCTGACATCATCCAAGACGTACTTTTGACTTCCGACTTGTTCGGTATTCAAAGCCATGGTATGCAACGTATGGTTCGTTACCACAAAGGTATCACTAATGGCTTGATCAAAATCGACGCTAAACCTGAAATCGTAAAAGAAACTCCAATCTCCGCAGTTATCGACGGTCATGACGGCATGGGCCAAGTATTGGGTCACATGGCTATGGAAATGGCTATCGAAAAAGCGAAAAAATCCGGTGTTGGTATCGTATCCGTACGTAACTCCAACCACTATGGTATCGCTGGTTACTATGCTAAAATGGCATCCGACCAAGGCTTAATTGGTTTCTCCTGTACAAACTCCGAAGCAATCATGGTTCCTACATATGCTCGTCAAGCTATGCTTGGTTCCAACCCTATCGCTTGGACTGTACCTGCAGATCCTGTTGACTTCTTCTTCGACTGCTCCACTACAGTAGTAACTCGTGGTAAACTTGAAATGTACAACAAAATGGGCAAAGCTACTCCAGATGGCTGGGCTGTTAATAAAGACGGCGTTCCTTCCACTGATGCAGCTGAAGTATTGGGCAACATCTCCCGTCATGAAGGCGGCGGTATCCTTCCTTTAGGTGGTGCTACAGAAGTTCTTGGCGGCCACAAAGGTTATGGTAACGGCATGATCGCTGAGTTGTTCTCCTCCATCCTTTCCCAAGGTGGTACTTCCAACAAATGTATGATCGGTGGTAAATCCAACATCTGCCACGGCTTCATGGCTATCAACCCTGAATTCTTCGGCGACCCTGCTGAAATCAAAAAACACTTCTCTCAATTCTTACAAGAATTACGTGAAGCTCCTAAAGCTGCAGGTCAAGAACGTATCTACACTCATGGTGAAAAAGAACACGAATCCGTTGAAAAAGTTAAAGCTGAAGGCATCCCTGTACTTAACGGTACAATGCTTGAAGTTCAAGACCTTTGCAACGAATTAGGCCTCGACTTCAAATCCTACTTCGGCGATTATGTACCAGAAGCTCCTGCTACAATGTTCAAAGGTAACTACTAATACCTGAACTTAGTAATGGCCCTAACAAGGACTTGTAGTTAGTACAGAAGGGGACATAAACACTGTTTATGTCCCCTCTCTTATATTTTAACCTCATAACTCATGAGGTTAAAAATTTTTAAGTACTACATCAATTTTTGCGATAAGTATATCTGTTATTTTATTGTAACTTTACATTTTAACTGAACTTTTACAACTTAATATAATAGCGATTTACTCATCAATTTATTTGATTAAACTACATCGTCCTGTTGAGCATATATTTTGTTTTTCTTGAAAGGATGATCTTAGAAATGAGTGCTATCACCGTTCTATTAGCGCTATCTCCAATCATTTGGTTGATCGTAGCGTTATCCATCTTGAAATTACCTGCATGGCAAGCAACAAGTGTTGCTGCAATCGGTTCTTTCATCATCGCTATTACAGCATTCCAATCTGACCCATTCATTATGGTCACTGGTGCCCTTGAAGGTGCCGCTTTGGCAATTTGGCCAATCCTATTAGTTATTACAGCTGCTATCTTCGTTTATAACTTGGTAGTATACACGAAAGCAATGGAAACTATTAAAACAATGCTTTCTTCTGTAACATCTGATACTCGTGTACTTGCATTGTTACTTGCATGGGGCTTCGGTGCCTTCATGGAAGGTATGGCTGGCTTCGGTACAGCCGTTGCAATTCCTGCAGCTATGATGGTTGCCGTAGGTTTCGACCCACTTAAATCTATCATTGCATGTCTCGTTGCAAACTCCGTACCAACAACTTTCGGCTCTATCGGTATCCCAACTACTACATTGGCATCCTTGACAAGCCTTGATCCAAGCCACTTGGGTACATTCATTTCTGTTCAATTATTCTTACTTAACCTTATCGCTCCATTCTTTGTTGTTATGATTATCGGTGGCGGCGTTAAAGCGTTAAAAGGCGTATTCCTTGTAACATTACTTTCCGGTTTAGCATTGGCTGTTCCTGAAATCATAATCAATGCTGCAATGGGTCCTGAATTATCCGTAATTTCTGCATCCATCGTAATCATGGCAGTTATCATTGGCTGTGCAAAAATCATGCCTCCTAATGATCCTGAATACGCAGTTAAACAAACTGGTGAAGCTCCTAAAGTTTCCGGTGGTGAAGGTCTTGTAGCGGCTATGCCATTCATCTTGATCTTCGTATTATTGTTATTAACTTCTAAATTGTTCCCTGCAATTAATGGTCCTCTTGCGTCCATTAAAACATCTGTACCTATTTACCAAGGTCCTGGTGCAAAACCTTACACATTCGTATGGATTGCAACTCCTGGTATCATGATCTTCATCGCTGGTATTGTTGGTGGTTTCATCCAAAAAGCAAAAGCTGGTGAAATCTTCGGTACATTGGGTAGCACAGTTAAAAACTTGAAATTCACATACCTTACAATCATCACAGTTGTTATGACAGCTAAATTGATGACATACTCTGGTATGACTGCAGACATTGCGAAAGCAATGGTTGCTGGTACAGGTTCCTTATACCCACTATTCGCTCCTATCGTAGGTGCGTTGGGTGCCTTCTTGACTGGTTCCGGTACAAACTCCAACGTATTGTTTGGCCCACTTCAAATCGCAGCAGCTCAAGGCTTAGATCCTACAAACTGGGAAGACCTTGGCTTCTGGTTAGCAGCTGTTAACTCCGGTGCAGCTGGTATCGGTAAAATGTTGTCTCCACAATCCATCGCGATTTCCATTGGTGCCGTAGGTCCTGCTTTGAAAGCATACCTCGATAACCACAAAGAAATCAGCGCTGAAGAAGCTCATAAATTAGAGCATGAAATCGAAGCAAGCGTTATCATGAACACTGCATTCAAATACTTCATCGTATTCATCGTAATGCATGGTTGCATCTCCTTCTTCGGTCAACATTTCATCCACCAAATTCACAGTATCTTCTTCTAAGATATTGCTAATAAAGTAAACCAAAAGAACAGCTCAGAAATGAGCTGTTCTTTTTTAATTATTTACTATTAAAATCTTAGTAATGCTTACGTTCTACTTCCCATTTAGTGAAAGTACCAGTATCTGCATCGATTTCGAAGTCATATTCATAACCATTGTAATGAATTTCGCCTTCATACTCTAAACGGCCACGATCGTAATCACGATTAAACTCAGTTACATTTGCAATTGTTGCACCTGGCCCCCGAGCCAATGCGCTTTGCACAGCCTC
>URZS01000148.1 GCA_900552445.1 uncultured Veillonella sp.
GAGTTCAGACGTGTGCTCTTCCGATCTAATGCAACTGGTTCTATAAAGGTTGTTGCTGGGCGTGATGTGATTAATAAAGGCGTACAGTATGAGGCCGGTAATAGCAAGGTTGAGTGGAACAGTAGCAACAACCGCCGTGAAACGATTACTGGTGTAGATCAAGGCCGTATTGGTGGTGCTGGTCAAACAACAGTAGTAGCAGGCCGAGATGTATCTATGGAGGCAGGTGTTATCACGTCAGATGTGAATGCAAAGGTGACGGCAGGTCGCAATGTAACGATGAAAGCAATGAATGCTACACATGAGCTTGAAGAACATCGTTTTGATAAAGGTAAATCTGGTGGTGGACATTCTAAAACGACGAAGTCTCATGATCTTGTTAAAGCTCAATCATCTGTTGGTAGTAGCATTGAAGGTAAGAATGTTTCCGTTGTAGCTGCTGATGCTGTACAACTTGAAGGCAGTCAACTATTAGCGGCAGATACAGTGCAAGTATCTGGTAATACGGTTGCATTAAATACAGCGAAGGCAGATAGTACAGTTAATCATGTATACCTAGATAAAAAGAAAAGTTTAGTAAAACGTGAAAGTACCAATGCGGTGGATGATATAACCACGACATCTGTAACAGGTTCTACGGTAAGTGGTAAAACTGTAACTATTACTAGTGCTCATGATGTAACTGGTCAATCTGCTCAAATTATGGGGGAGAATGCCGTATCTGTTACCGCTGGTGGTAAGGTAGAATTGGGCGCTGACAAATCTACTACAGATGGCTCTAGTGTGTATCGTCATAAAAAATCTGGCTTACTAGGTGGTGCAGGTATAGGTTTCTCTATTGGTAAAGAAAAACACAATATTGATGAAGCAAACCATGAAGAAGCTACAGTAAGAAATACAATTGCTAGTACGAAAGGCGCTGTCACTATTAAAGCAAATGATACAGTACACATTACAAGTGCAGATATTGTTGCTAAAGAAGGTGCCGTGTTAGACGGCTCTGCTGTGACATTAGATGGTAATGTGGATCATAATCACATGACTCACGATGAACGCTATAAGAAGAGCGGTTTAACAGTATCCTTAGGTGGTGCAGTAGCTAATACTCTTACAAGTGCTACTCGTACTATAAAACAAGCTGGTGGTCGTGATGACAAACGGTTAGCTGCACTTGAACTTAACGAAGCGCGTAAACAATTACAGGATGGATATGAAGCTGTTGATAAGGCGATTAATGGCGTTAAATTAAGAGGTCCAGAAGGTGAAGTACTAAAAGAAAATGGTCACTCTAAACGAGGCGCGAAAAATATTGATGATGCTATTAATTTATCTGTAAGCATTGGCAGCACCTCTAGAAAACAAGGTCAAGTAGTAGATACAAACACATATCAAGGTGGCACTCTTGTTAGTGATGGTAATGTACATATTATAGCTCGTGATGCTCAGCAAAGTGGTATTGGGTTAACTGGTGAAAGGGTAGAAGCTAAAAAGCTAGTCTTAGATAGTGCTAGTGATATTAATCTTGAAGCTGGTAAGAATACTGTTGATGTTAATAATACCTATAAAAGCTCTGGATGGAGTGTAGGCGCTGGGATTAGTTTAACTGGTGGTGGACTCCTGGACATTAATGCAAGCGGTCATATGGCTCGTCAAAATGGGGATACTCATCAAGAAACTTATGTACCAACTAAGATTAAAGCAGTCGAATTAGCACAGCTTAAAGCAAAACGTGATACAAATATTATTGGTTCTACTGTATCTGGTAAGAAAGTTGAAGTTGATACAGGTCGTGATTTACATGTGCAAAGCTTACAAGATGTAGATAACTTTAAAGAACACAGTAAGTCTGCGGGATTCTCCGTATCCTCTAAACCGAATTTCAAGGATCCGACTGGCAGTATAAATGCTAGCGTAGGACGAATTGATAGCAAATGGAAAAGCGTAACAGAACAAGCTGGCATTTATGCTGGAGAAGAAGGCTACAATATTAATGTAGGTAATAATACTACATTAGAGGGTGCTGTAATAAAAAGTGATGCTCCAAAAGCTAAGAATAAGTTGACTACTAAATCTCTAGAGATGAAAGATATCCAAAACGAAGCTGAGTATACATATAGCAACAATGGTATTGGCTATAATTACTATGGTAGTAAACAGAAACTCAAAGCGTTAAAAGAGTCTGATGGGGTTACATATAATAAACTATATAATAGTATAGGACTAGTTCCAAACTTAGGTGTAGGCTCTAAAGGTAAAGCAAGCTCTACTACTCAATCTGCTATCTCTGATGGTATACTTACAGTAGATGGTAAAGAAATTGATACAAAAACCATTAATACGAATACTGAAAATACATTACATCAATTAGGTAAGATTTTTGATAAAAAGAAAATTGAAGAGCGTCAGGAGTTGGCACGTTTATTTGCTAAAAATGCCTATGAAGAGGTTCATCGATTAGGTGACAAATATCATTGGAAAGAAGGCGGCCCAGAGAAAGTAGCTTTACATGCTGCCATAGGTGAAATTGTTTCACAATTGGCGGGCAATCCAAATGGAACCGGTGGAGTAGCGGCAGGAATTAATGAGGTAGCAATTAGGAAGATTGTTGATAAAGTGGGAGAAGAACATCCGGATCAAGTACAATTACTTAGTGCTTTATTAGGGGGAGTTACTAATAAGCTAATTAATAAGTCAGAAATATCTGGTTCCTCTATAGCTTTGTTGGGAACTAAGTGGAATTATGAGGGGCCTATTGATAAGTGGAAGTATCCATTTTATGCAATTATTGGTGATGATGGAGAGTATCACTATTATCAATACTTTAGAGATGGCGGTTATGAGAAAGAAATTCCGAAATCATCCGTACCGTATAATACCATTGTTTGGATACAAACTGTTTCAGGAGAAGATTATGGTGAAACTTATATGGTTAACCGACGAGATGGTAATGGCAATACATATGAAGATAAATATTTTAGGGGAGATCTTGGAGATCAACGGTTTGCTAAAATTAAAGATGGATATCAAGCCTCTAGAGTTATAAAAGATGCTGTTGGTAGACAGGCTCTTAGAGAAGTTTTACCATGGACTAGACCAGGGTTGGAAAATGCAGGGAGTAGCCATCCTACTCGAGATGTATCTGTAAATGATATTACACAGCAACGACTTGAGGTGCGCACTATTAATGATATGGAACTTTCTTATTCGACATCATCACCTACACCTAATAGTTTTAGAGCTATTGATAAATTAAGATATGCTAATATGAGAGAGAATAAAAAAGAGATTATTAGTGCATTATATTTAATGCAATCCTTAGCACTGAAAAATCCTTCATATAGTAGAATTACTCCAAATTTACAAGATGAAATAGAACAATCAAAATCGATATTAGGAGTAAGTTATTCTGTAGATGAAAGCTTGCCACTGTATAAAAATATTAATGGTATAATTAATGAATATAATAGTGAAATTGAATCTCCAGGTACTGTTTATAGATATTCTGATCGTGGAAGCGGTGTAGGTGGAGGAGTATCTGTTGGATTAGTTAAAGCGAGAGCAGGTATTTTTAGTGGAGAAAGAAAATATGATTATACAAATAATGTTCACGAAGTGCATACGGCGGGGATAAATGTAAAAGTTGGACCAATTACTTTAGGGCCATCTTATACTTATGATAAGAATAGAAATACTGGAGCGGTTAATGAGTCGTCAAGCTTATTATTTGACTATGAAGCAGGTAATATGTCAGGTAATGCTTCAGTTAATAACTCCAGTCAGGTCGAGCTAGGTGTGGCTGCATATGTTAATGGTTTAGGTGGAAGTGAAAACATTGGAGTAGATTTAAATAAATTC
>URZS01000149.1 GCA_900552445.1 uncultured Veillonella sp.
CGTGGTAACTGTGCTGTAGCATGGCTATCTGCAGGTTCCTTTATCGGTATTGGTGAAATATTGCGTGCTGTTATCATGTCTCCTGTAGCTACTACAGCAGATACCTCTTTATTGCACGGTGTAGTAGCAAGTGTTGTTTATGCTATTCTTGGTATTGTACTATTTGTAACAGGTTATATGTTTATTAATTTATGGCATCGTAAATATAAATTATCTGAAGAGATTATGCGTGGTAATACAGCTGCGGGCATCCTCGTATTTGGTATATTTGTAGGTCTTGCTCTCGTTGTTAGTGGTGCTGTGCACTAAGGGAGTGTTCTATGTATAAGCCAAGTAAGAAAACTATATACATAACGAGTGCCTTTGCTGCTGTGGCAGGCATCGTTGGTGTGTCTTCATACTGGAATGACATCGCTTATGCTGTATGTGATAAAATCTACCCGGAAGCAAATGATGGGGAAGTTCGATTAAAGGATAATCAAGGAAATCGCTACTCTTTATTGAATCATGGTGATGGTAAAGAAACAGCTTTATATGATGATAATCGGTCTGTCACATTTCACCGTGATACTAGTGGGAATTTAGTATGGGATGCTGGTTTGGCCGGGCTTTTGCCTAGCATTGCAGCAGGTTACTATATTTTTCATGGCTTTAATCCGCCTACAGCCCGTATGGATGGACGGACCATGACCTACCGCGTGGCTGCCCCATTAAAACCGTATGAGGAGCCTAATGTATATACAGCATCAGGTTCAAATGTGCGTACTTCTTTGGGGAGACGGACTTATCAAGACTATGAGAAGCGAAGAAGTCAAAAAGCCTCTTCTATAGGTCAAAAATCTGGCTTTGGTAGTGCTGGTTCACGCTCTGGTGGCTCGTGATGGGAGGCGATACTATGCAATCCTATATTGATGAGTTAGATAGAAGTATATTTAATTTTGTGGAATATGAAGGGTACGCTGATCGTTACCCTTCATTATCTATGCAATCATTTCCGCCTGAGTTTTATGACGAACTTCGTCATGCATCTCGTAGATTATTTCAAATCTTTTGTAAAGCGGCAAAAGTATTTCAAATGGCACCTGATAATTTCGCTCGTGATATGGATATGCCAGAGAATTTGATTCCTTATCTTCATAAGTCTAATGCATTAGGATTGCCTACTTGGCTCTCACGCTTTGATTTTGTTCTAGACACAAGTGGCGGTTTGCGGATGGTAGAACTCAATGCGGATACGCCTTGTTTTCTTATTGAAAGCTATTACGCTAACGAGATTGCAGCTAATTTTGTAGGAAGAGACAATCCTAATAAAGAGAGTCGTGAAGAGTTACGCTTGTTTCTGAAACGTATGTACAATGCGGTTATTGCTAGTAAATATGGTAAAGCTCAATATGAAAATTTATTAACGAATGGGGGACTTCCTAAAGAGCCCTTTGTGTTTTCTTGCTTTCATGATTATTTTGAAGATTATGGGACGACACAGTTTCTTATGAAGGAACTAAAGGCGGCTTGTCCTAATGCAGATACTCGATTTCTATCATTTTACGACCTAAAAATCGATGACGATGGCATCCCTTTAGAGGATGGACAACATGCTACAGCTCTGTACCGGTTACATCCGATGGAGCTTTTAATTGATGAACTGACGCCAGATGATGAACCATTGGGTGAAATGTTTTTAGACCTCTATGAGGATAATAAATTTGCTTTATTCAACCCACCAGAAGCGATTATTTTACAAAATAAATCGTTTATGTCTCTTGTATATGCCTTGTATTTGACAGAACAGTTTTATTCAAAACCTGATAGAGATATTATAGAACGGTATTTAACGCCTTCTTATTTTGAAAGTGATTTCTCAAGTCTAGCAGATGGCAATTACATTCAAAAAGAAATCTGGGGTCGTGAGGGCCGTCATATTCAAGTTGTGCAAAAGCAAGGTGATGAAGCTATTCTTCAGATGAAAAAATTGGTAGATAATTACGATGACATTGTTTGCCGAGATAGTAAAAAGATTATGTATCAAGACTTTATAAAGCAGAAGCACTTTACTCATACTGTGGACGGTGGGACGAAAGAAGGCTTTTTGACCTTATCATGCTTTATGCTGGGTGATCAAGCCTCTGCAGTAGGTTGTCGCTTTTCACCCGAAGAAATTGCTGGCACAGAAGCGTATTATGTACCATTAGTAATAGATTAAGTGTTAATTTATGTGTTGTATCTAATTGCAGCGGATTTTATATAAACTATAGGAGATAAGGTTTGGCTAACTTATATATTGGGCTTGTTCATTATCCGATTATGAACAAGCATAAAGAGGTCATTACGACGGCCATTACAAATTATGATATTCACGATATTGCACGTGCATCTATTACGTATGATGTGTCTAAATATTTTGTAATCCATAATATACCTGCTCAACGAGAGTTAGCAGCTACTATTATGGAACATTGGAAATCTGGCTTTGGTTCTACCTATAATCCTGACCGTAAAGATGCTTTCACCGGTGTAGAACTAGTTAATTCAATTGCGGTAGCTGTGCGAAAAATTGAAGATATAGAAGGTATGAAACCTATTGTGGCTACAACAGATGCTCGGACGTACGATAATACAATTTCCTATGCACGGATGCGTGAACATCTTGAAAATGAGGCTTGCCCTGTGTTAGTATTATTTGGTACCGGTTATGGTATGACAAAAGAAACGATGGAAAGCTTTGACTATATTTTAGAACCTATATATGGTCACAGTGAATACAATCACTTATCTGTGCGCAGTGCTGTATCGATTATCCTTGATCGATTGCGAGGCGAAGCATGGTGGAATAAATAGGAGGCGTCTATGTCAGGACATTCTAAATGGGCAAATATTAAACATAAAAAAGGTAAAACCGATGCGTTAAAAGCTAAAATGGCTACAAAAATTGGTCGTGAAATTACCGTTGCAGCGCGTATGGGCGGTGCAGATCCAACAGGTAATATGCGTTTAAAATTAGCTTTACAAAAAGCTCGTGAAAACAATATTCCTAAGGACAATATTCAACGTGCTATCGATAAAGGTATCGGCGCTACGGATATGAACGCATACGAAGAAATCGTATATGAAGGTTATGGTCCTTCAGGAGTTGCTGTTACTGTTGAGGTTATGACGGATAATCGTAACCGTGCGGCGGCGGATGTACGTCATGCGTTCTCTAAACAAGGTGGTAATCTTGGTGAAAGCGGTTGCGTAGGTTGGATGTTCAAATCTAAAGGCGTATTCGTTATCGAAAAAGAAGGTCATGACGAAGATGAAGTAACTATGCTAGCTCTTGAAGCTGGTGCAGAAGATCTTAAATCTGAAGATGATGTATTTGAAATTTATACAACTCCTGAAGATTATGATGCAGTAGAAGCAGCTCTTGCTGATGCAGGTATCGAAACAGTAGTAGCAAAAATTACAATGATCCCTGATACTACAATTGAGTTATCAGGTGATGATGCTGTTAAAATGCAAAAAATGCTGGACGTATTGGATGATCTTGATGATGTACAAAACGTATATCACAATGGTATTTTGCCAGACGACGAAGAATAATAAAAAGGAGCACTCTTAGGGGTGCTCCTTTTCTATTGCTAGATGATATTAGAAATTTTTGTAAAAGTTAATAAAACTAATAGACTTCTTATAAAATTTTATGCAGGAATTCATGAATTTCGATGTGGTATTGTGCTATAATGAAATAGATTATGTAATGGAGGTAGGCGATAGCTTATCTCATTTTTAGACTAAGGGGGTTGGGGTGCGAATTATAGGAATTGACCCAGGCACGGCGATATGCGGTTACGGCATTATTGACGTG
>URZS01000150.1 GCA_900552445.1 uncultured Veillonella sp.
ACGTGTGCTCTTCCGATCTTAAATGCTAGAAAATACAATAGAGAGATATAACATTCAAAATCATCATATATGCGTCCCATATAGTATTTTCAAGCATTTATAACTATATCGATAAATTTAAGCATAGTATATTCATAAATTTCTAAATGTCAATATTGAATGTATATAATTTTTTAGCTATAATCGTAACATAATGTATAAGCTCAATAGGAAAACTACAATATATAGTAGTTTTCTTATTTTTCTGATTAGACTTAACTTAAAAATATTTTATATTTTTCAGTCTAATCTTATATATGCTTAGATTAACAGTTTTATTACTTTTAAGACTCAAGGGGAACAGTAATGGAGATTATGATCAAGAAACGGGATGGCCATTTCGAGCCTTTATCCGTTGAAAAAACGAAACGTATGATTGCCTTCGCATGTTTGGGGTTAGATTCTTGTGATCCACTAGAATTGGAATTGGATGCGAAGTTACAATTCGTTGATGGTATGACTACTAAAGAGATTCAAAAAACTTTAGTACAAACTGCTATCGAAAAGGTTATCTCTAAAAAAGACGATGGCTTCGGCAACCAAGTTAATAAAATGAACCAAGATTGGCAATTCGTAGCGGCTCGTCTATTCTTGTTCGATCTCTATAAAGAAGCTGCTATCACTCGTCGCTATAAAGCGTTTGGCTATGGCAACTTCCCAAATCTTGTGCACATGCTTGTAGAAGAGAAAAAATACGCTGACTTCTTCGTTACTGAATATACAGCTGACGAATTGCAAGAGTTAGGCGATTACATCAAGCCTAAACGAGACTATCTCTTCAACTATGAAGGTCTTAAATTATTAGCTGACCGTTACTTGGTAAAAGGCTTCAACAAAGAAATCTACGAATTACCGCAAGAACGTTTCATGGCTATCGCTATGCACTTGGCATTAGTAGAAGGCAAAAACAAAGTAGAATACGCTAAAAAATTCTACGACTTGATGAGCCAATTAAAAATGACAACAGCTACACCTACATTGGCAAATGCTGGTACACCATTCCATCAATTGTCCTCTTGCTTCATCTCTGGTGTAGATGACAACTTATGGTCCATTTACGACGTAAACAGCAAGTTCTCCCGCGTATCTAAACACGGTGGCGCTCTTGGTATCTACCTTGGTAAAGTTCGCGCATTAAACTCCGATATTCGGGGTTTCAAAAACTCCTCTGGCGGCGTTATTCCTTGGATTCGCTTGTACAACGATACAGCTGTTGCAGTAGACCAATTGGGCAAACGTAAAGGCGGTGCTACAGTAACACTTGATATTTGGCACAAAGATTTCTACGAATTCGTAGAGCTTCGTACAAACAATGGTGATGACCGCCGTAAAGCACATGATATCTTCCCTGCTATCTCTGTTCCAAATATCTTTATGGAACGTATGTTAGCTCGTGAAAACTTCACTCTATTCGACCCTCATGAAATCTTAGCGGTAAAAGGCTATGCCTTAGAAGACTACTTCGATACAGAAGACGAAAAAGAGTTTACAAAACGCTATATCGAATGTGAAGAAGATCCTAACTTGCATGGTATCGAAGTACCAGCATTGGACATGATGAAAAAAATCATGCGCTCCGCTGTTGAAACTGGCACACCATTCATCTTCTTCCGCGATACTGTAAATGCTGCAAACCCTAACAAACATGCAGGTATGATTTACGCATCTAACTTGTGCCACGAAATTGCACAAAACGTTGGTTTCACTAATCTTGCTGAAGAAATCATCAACGAAGACGGTACGATCACTACCAAAACAAATACAGGTGACATGGTTACATGTAACTTAAACTCCATCAGCCTTGGCCGTATTACTGACGAAGAGTTAGAAGAAAACATTGCCCTTCAAATTCGCATGCTAGACAATGTTATTTCTATCAACCAAGCTCCAGTGCCAGAGTCTCGCATGACATCTGATAAATACCGCGCTATTGGTCTTGGTACTTCTGGTTACCACCACTACCTTGTAAACCACGATATCCAATGGGAATCTGATGAGCACATTGAAGTAGCGGATAAATTATTCGAAAACATCGCGTACTATGCTATCAAAGCTTCCATGGAATTAGCTAAAGAAAAAGGTGCATACCCTGCGTTCAAAGGTTCCGAATGGGAAACTGGTGCTTACTTCACACGTCGTGGCTACACATCTGATCGTTGGAAACAATTGGCTGCAGACGTTGCTAAATACGGTATCCGCAATGGTTACTTGATGGCCGTAGCTCCTACTGGTTCTACTTCCAACATTGCAAATACTACAGCTGGTATCGACCCTATCTTCAAAAAATTCTTCATCGAAGAAAAGAAAGGTTCTTTCACACCAAAAACTGCACCAGATTTGAACAACAAAACATTCTGGCTCTACAAAGAGGCGCATACAATCGACCAACAATGGTCTATCAAAGCTTGTGGCGTACGTCAACGTCATATTGACCAAGCACAATCTTTCAACTTGTATATCACTCCTCAAATGAAAGCGAAAGAAATTCTCGACCTTTACATTGAGGCTTACAAACAAGGGATTAAAACGATTTACTACATCCGCAACCAATCTCTTGAAATGGATGAGTGCACTAGCTGCTCCTCTTAATAGTTAAAAATATCATTGCTATATTTTACAAAAACTATACACTATAAGTAGAGAGCACTACACTTGGGAAAGATACTTTCACCAACATTATAAATCTGATGACGACCTATAGCAGTATAGGTCGCATCGTTGTATAAAGGAGTCCTACTATGGATAAAAAACTGATTTTCAACGAACATGGTGACCGTGGCACCCAATCTATGATTGGTGGCAATACCACAAATCTTCGCGAATGGAACCGTATCAAGTACGACTGGGCAAACCAAATGTACCGTACGATGCTCAACAACTTCTGGATTCCTGAAGAGATTTCCTTGAACGAAGACGTTAAGCAATTCCCATACTTAACAGATTACGAACGCCGTGCATTTGATAAAATCATTGCGTTCTTGAACTTCCTTGATTCTATTCAATCTGAAAACTTGCCTAACTTGAGCCGCTATATTACAGCGTCTGAAGTAGCATCCCTTTTGAACATTCAAACGTTCCAAGAGGAAATTCACGCTCAAAGTTATTCCTACATTTTGGACACTGTAACGAATCCTATTACACGTGACAAAATCTATGACGAATGGCGTACAGATAAAACATTGCTTGCTCGTAACCGCTTCATCGCTGATGCATACCAACGTTTCAGCGACGATCCTAGCGAAGCAAACCTTATTCACACAATCATTGCTAACTATATCTTAGAAGGTATCTACTTCTACTCTGGTTTTAGCTTCTTCTACACATTGGCACGCCAAGGTAAAATGACAGCTACCTCTACTATTTTCAAATATATCAACCGCGACGAAGTAACTCACCTTGTATTGTTCCAAAACATCATCCGCGAGTTACGCCGTGAACGCCCTGATTTATTCACACCAGAACTAGAGGAAAAAATCACTGACATGATTCGCCAAGGTACAGAGAACGAAATCGCTTGGGGTCAATACATCACTGATGATAAAATCCTCGGCCTTAACAACGTTCTTATCGAACGCTACATCAAATATCTTGCGAACATCCGCTTAGAAGCAATCGGCTTGCCTCATCTATATCCTGAAATCAAGGATAATCCAATGGAATGGATCGAAAGCTTCTCCAACTTGAATAGCACAAAAACTGACTTCTTCGAAGCAAAAGTTACAAACTATACAAAAGCAGCAGCATTTGATTTTGATGATTTAGAATAAGAATAATTAGTTTTCTTATAGCAATTTAATAATA
>URZS01000151.1 GCA_900552445.1 uncultured Veillonella sp.
CATACGAGATCCACTCGTGACTGGAGTTCAGACGTGTGCTCTTCCGATCTTCTTTTGCTTGTTTTACACCATCTGGAATACCGATGCCATCAAAGGGCGTACCGATGAGGTGTAAATTTGGATAGTTTTTAGCTACATGTTCACGGACAGCCTTAATACCTGCACGATGCCCTACATTGTATTGTGGCATGCAGTGAATGAGGCGATTGATGCGCACCCATTCAGGCTTAGCAGCGAAACGCATGATGTGTTGAATTTCTTCCACTGCTAATTCTGAAAGTTCTTCATCACTATATTGTTCTACCACATCGTTGCCTGGTTTACCGATAAAGACGCGCAATACAACTTTATCATCAGGCGTTGTTTGCGGCCATTTTTGATTTAAAATGGTACACGCTGTAAGCGGTGTATCCGTCTTACGAGTAATCAAAAGTCCAGAGCCCTTTAAATCCCCATCAAAGGTACTTTTATCAAAGGCCATAATAGCAATAGCACAGCTTGATTGCTCCATAGAACGCAAGAAATCAAAACCCGGGTCATCCTTAAACCATTGGTTATATGTTGCAGGCGGTGTAGCGATAATCACATGATCCGCCATAGCAGGAGCTTTATCAAGAAGTACCTCTGTAGCTGAATCTGTAGCTAAATCTATAGTAGAATTGCTAGTTTCAACCCTGTTATCAGCGTTATTAGAATCAGTTTTAATGGAATTGGATTTGAAATTAGAATTAAAATTAGCATTAGCACTAGCATTAGCTTCACAGCCACAAGCATCGTTTCCAGACTTCACCACATCGATAGCATACATACCTTCAACATATCGAATATTAGAAACTAGTGTCCCTGTATGCAAATGCACATTGCTAGGCATAGCCTCAACAATAGCGGTAATAACGCTTTCAAGACCACCTGTCAATTGACGGAACATACCAGATTGAGCCGCAGTCCCCTTACGACTTGCCATATCTGCTTGAACCTTACTAGTTTGTTGGTGTGGACTAGTATTTGTGCTTTGTCCAGAACTGTTTGAGCTATTATTCATAGATGCCGTTTGACTGGACTTTGCTTCATGACTTTCGAATTGGCGGTCTGTCATAGTCCCTTTACCAGCACGCGGTACGTCGCCTTCAGCTACGGCGCCTTTAGCCGCTTTAGTAACCCCCGCTTTAGAGTGGCCCATCTTAGCAGCCATCATGCCTTTTACCATATTTCCATATTTTTGTTCTACTTGAATAAAATGAGGGAATGTAGACAATAGGCTGATTTTATAGATATCACCACCATAAATGCCAGCTAATAATGGTTCGATGAGCTTATCCATCATTTCTTGACCTAAATGGTATTGAAAGAAATGACCAATGGACACATCACCATTTTCATCGAGTGGATAAGGCTTTTTAAAATAATCTAAGCCAGCACGCAATTTGCCAGACCAAGAAATGAGCGTTGCTTTCACAAAAGGCATCATTTCCGTAGGGATGCCCATGATAGAGCCCCCTGGAATAGGATGAATAGAACCTTTGTCATACACAAAGGCTTGCCCTGTTTCATTTGATACAAGGGTGTCCCCTAAGCCCAAATCATAGACGAGATCCGTCATTTCCGTTTTACGGCCTAAGTAAGAATCAGGTCCGAGCTCTACTACGAAGTCATCGACGCGTTGTGTTTGTATTTTCCCACCAAATCGTGGTGCTTGTTCATAAAGAGTGATGGTCCAGTCCGGCTTTGCATGGCCTAAATAATAAGCCGCTGTCAATCCGGTTAAGCCACCGCCCACTATTGTTACATTCACGAATGAATCCTTTCTATTATTGCACTCGCCATCGCTTGCAAGAATGTTTCATCACAATTCGGCATTTCTGCACGCATATATACAGCGCCGCCAGCATCAACGAGTTCTTTACACTCTACATCATTATCGTACAATACCTCTACATGATTACTTACAAAGCCAAATGGTACAAAGGCTATATGTATCGCACCACTACGTAGAACTTGGTTGATTGCTTCCGCTACGGTTGGCCCTAACCATTGTCCGTGAGGGGCTGCGCTCTGCCAAGCTACAGACCACTGTTCTAAACCACAACGTTGAGCGATTTCTTTTGCACTTTCCTCTAAGGCCAAAGCATAAGAGTCTGCATTATGACTATCAATAAGAGGTATGCTATGAGCACTGAAAATAACAAATACATCGTTAGTGTCATTGATGCAGTCTGAAACTGCTTTTACCCAATACTCGATAAAGGAAGGTTGATCCCACCAAGCACGAATAACATCAAAGGTTACATCTTGAAAGTCACCAATTGCAGCCTGCACTTGTTTCTCATAAGCTCCAGTACCAAGAGACGTAAAGAATGGGGCCGTTACGATAGCGATAATATGCTCTACACCTTGTTTGACTAATGCATCTACCGCATCAGCAATGGACGGCTTCATATGAAGATATCCAATGGCCGATGGTATGGATGGCAACAAAGTAAGCAGTCTATTATATTGACGTTCTGCCATCGTTTGTAATTCTACGTTGGACCACTGACCAATAACATCATAACGATGGGTAAGATTATTAACTTCAGCATCGGTCGGCACGCGACCATGACGAATACTCGTCATATATGGTACTAAATCATCCTTACTTGAAGGGCTACCATAGGATAAGAATAATAATCCTTTTTTCTCGATGTTCACTAGCTTACCCCTCTTGTGCCCATAATTCACGACTGCGTTCATGTATATAATCTGTGAGCCAATGGAGCTTTTTAGGATCCGCCTCTGGGAATACGCCATGACCTAAGTTAAAGATATGACGGCCATAACGAACACCATCAAGTAAGATACGGTCCACTTCGTGAGCTAATGTTTTTTCATCAGCGAATAAGTAGGCTGGATCGAGATTACCTTGTACCGTTTGTGTTACGCCTCGTTCATTAGCCATAACGATGGAGCTACGCCAATCAAGAGCGATTACATCCAATGGCAAATGAGACCAAATAGATACGAGATGATCTGTACCAACACCATTCATAGCCATAGGCAAGTGAGGGTATCGCTTCTTTACAGTCTTAATAATGCGTTCCATATGAGGATAAATACCTTGTTTATATTGGTCCGCATTCACTGCACCAACCCAAGAGTCGAAGATTTGTAATGCATTCGCACCTGCTTCGGCTTGCATAGACAAATATTCAATGGACATATCTGCTAACTTTGTCATCAATGCATTCCACACATCTGGTGCACCAATGAGCATGCCACGAGTTTTGTTGTAATTCTTTGTAGGACCGCCTTCGATGAGGTAAGACGCAATCGTAAATGGTGCACCACAGAACCCAATAAGCGGTACGTCGAGCATACCAGATGTTAATAGAGTAATCGTTTTTCCAATATAATCTACCTTTGTCGGATCAAAGGCATCTAATGTATCTACATCAGCCATGGAGCGAATCGGTGTATCAAACACAGGGCCCACACCAGCCTTGAGCTCTACCTTTACATTCATCCCTACCATAGGACTCATAATGTCCTTGTAAAGGATGGCTGCATCTACGCCGTATTCTTTTACAGGTAGCTCTGTAACACGAGCGCACAACTCAGGCTCTTTTGTAATTTCAAAGAGCGTATATTTTTCCTTAATTTTACGATATTCCGCTTGGCTACGACCAGCTTGGCGCATATACCATACAGGCGTCACACCAGGGTTCTTCCCTTGGATCATGTCCAAATATGCTGTATTCAAGTACTCAACCCCTTTCTTTCTAAATGTATACTAACATAGTTGCATAACTAATACAGTTATTTTAGTTACAACCGCTTACATGATTTATTCTTTAATATTCCC
>URZS01000152.1 GCA_900552445.1 uncultured Veillonella sp.
TTTCCCTACACGACGCTCTTCCGATCTTAAATCTATATGGGGCGACTAGTATGTATGGTCGTTGTCACTATATGAATTATACATTTGGTATTAGGAGGAGATTATATGGCCTTTCAAGAGGTAATTGATGCTAAACAACGCATCATCCAAGAATTTGTACCCGGAAAGCAGGTTACTATAGCCCATGTTATTGCTAATCCTAAGCCTGATTTGTTTAGAAAAATGGGGCTTGAAGAAAAAGGGCGTAATGCCATAGGGATTCTTACCATAACACCTGGCGAAGGGACCATTATTGCAGCCGATATAGCAAGTAAGTCTGGTGACATTGAAATTGGTTTCATCGACAGATTTTCGGGAGCACTTCTCATAACGGGAGATGTATCTGCTGTTGAATCAGCATTGCAGAGCGTTATTGAAGGCTTACAACGCATATTAGGATTCTTCCCAACGGATTTAACAAGATCCTAATGAAAGGGTAATTATGAGTACCGAAAAGAAAGAAAAACGCATCCTTCTCGTAGGGCGCAGCGGATGTGGGAAGACCACATTGGCAGATACGATTACTCATGGCTCTGCAACGTATCACAAAACACAAGCCATAACTCGAGTGGGTAATTTTATTGATACCCCTGGGGAATATATGGAAAATCCTAATTACTATCGAGGGATTATCTTGCACGCCTATGATGCAGATATAGTGATTTTCATGATTCCTGCAGGTGATGAAACAACAATTTTCCCACCTAGTTTTGGGAATTCTTTAAATCGAGAAGTTATCGGTGTTGTGTCAAAAGTTGATACGGGAAAAGATGTGGAGGCGCCTCGCCGCAATCTCAAGCTAGCGGGAGCTACTAAGATTTTTGAAATATCCGTTCACGATCAAGAATCGTTGAAACGTTTATGTGACTACATATACAGTTAGTTGAAAGAAGGTTTTTCCATGGACAGAGGTTTTGAAGAACAACTCAACCAATTTATATTAAATAAGGCGATCATTCCAAAAAGCTTAGGTCTATGGGAACGATATTTCAAAAAAATGTGTCTTGCTTGGCAAGAAATTCGGCCTGAGATCCATGTACAACATATTATCTTTTCTGCAGATAACGGAATCTCCGTAGACGGACTGATCGGTTATAACTACGAAATTACTCGTAAACAATCTCAGAATATGATTGATGGTAAAAGCGCAGTTGCCAATTACTGTATCTTTAACCATATTCCTTACGAAGTAATAGACGTTGGTATTGCGTGCCCTAAAGGCATCGGGATAGACCGAAAAGTTAGTCAAGGTACGAAAAATATTTTACATGGTGCCGCTATGAGCGGCGAAGAATTTGATTTAGCATACCAAGCTGGTTATAACCGCGTTATATACTATGCGGAATCGGGAATTAATCTATTTTCCTTCGGTGAAATGGGCGTTGGTAATACTACCACATCGGCAGCCGTGTTAAGCGGGCTCACAAAATTAGACCCACGGATAACTGTAGGACCTGGCTCTGGTCCCGATGACGAAGCGTATATGAATCAAAAACGTGAGTTTGTACGGACTGCCCTAGCTCATCATAAAGGGCATCTCAATACACCAAAGGATGTTATTAGTCGCGTTGGTGGTTTTGATATAGCCGCAATTACAGGTGCGATGGTAGCTTGTACAGATTTACATATCCCATTCGTTATCGATGGGTATATTACAGCGGTGGCAATGGCTTGTGCCACTCAAATGAATGGTGAAGCGCCATTGTATGGTATTCCATCTCACTACTCTCGTGAAGTAGGAATGGCCGCAGCATTAGCGTATGCAAATATACGTCTTGATGAAGTTCCCATCCATGGTCAAATGGCATTGGGTGAAGGTACAGGAGCTGTACTGATGGTACAACTACTTAAAACTGCACATTTTGCCTTTATGAATATAGGCACTATGGTGGAATTATTAGAAAAATAAATTGGTATTCTTTGTATTATGTTTTGTAAAAGGAGAGAAAACAGATGACACAAGAAGCATTAGGTATGGTGGAAACTAAGGGCTTAGTAGGCGCTATTGAAGCAGCTGATGCAATGCTTAAAGCAGCTAATGTGGAACTAGTGGGCAATGAAAAAATTGGCTCTGGTCTCGTTACTGTTATGGTTCGCGGTGATGTAGGTGCTGTAAAAGCTGCTGTAGATGCAGGTGCAGCCGCTGCAGAACGCGTAGGTGTTGTTATCTCTACTCATGTAATTCCAAGACCACATAGAGATGTGGAAGGTATTTTACCAACAAAGGGTGAATAACTATGGCCGATACTAAAAGTATGGTAGATGAGATTTTAAAACGCGTATTGATGCGTATTGACAGCGCTAATTTAGGAAATACAACTGTTGGTGCAACAAGTAAAGTATCTTCTACTAGTAGCTCATCAGCTGTAAGTACCTCTAGTGTAGCTCAACTACAAACATCTATGATTACTGAACACGTAGGTAGTACGACAACAGGTGATACAGTAGGTCTCGTTATTGCCAATGTAGACAGTCAAGTATTAGAAGCTATGAAGCTCACTAAGTCATATCGATCTATCGGTATCTTAGGCTCACGTACTGGTGCAGGGCCGCAAATTATGGCCGCTGATGAAGCTGTAAAAGCAACAAATACGGAGATTGTAAGCATTGAACTTGCTAGAGACATGAAAGGTGGCGCTGGCTCTGGTTCCCTCATTATATTTGGAGGCGATGACGTATCCGATGTAAGACGTTCTGTAGAGGTAGCATTACGTGAATTAGAACGGACCTTTGGCGAAGTATATATGAATGAAGCAGGTCATGTGGAAATTCAATATACAGCTCGTGCAGGTGATGCCTTAGTAACGGCCTTCGGAACTCCAGAAGGTAAAGCCTTTGGCTTACTTGTTGGTGCACCAGCCGCTATCGGTGTAGTTATGGCTGATGCAGCTGTTAAATCAGCTAATGTAGATGTAGTAGGCTATCAATCACCATCGAGCTCATCTATGTCTAACGAAGTAATTTTACAAATCTGTGGTGATTCAGGGGCTGTTAAGCAAGCTGTTAAGGTAGCTAGAGAAGTAGGGATTACATTACTTGGCACTATGGGTAGTGAACCTAAGAATACAGGGGAGTCTTACATAATCTAAGGTGTTGATTATTGGGTCGTATACTTTTAATACCTGTAATCGTTATGATGTAATAGATGATACTTTCACAATGTGAATAGGAGGATTCATAATGGCAGAACTAAATGAACAAATGTTACGGGCTATCATTATGGACATAATGGATGAAGTGGGGATGCTCAAAGAGGAACCTGTTCAAGTTCAACCCAAAGAAGAACTTAAAGCAGAGCCTCAAGAGCCAGAGTTAAAAGATTTGATTCGTCAAATGTTAGTAGATATGCAACGTAGCTAGCATTATAGGAATGCATGAATCCAAAGAGCGGATCATCCAAGTATTAGACGGGAGGTGGCATGGTGAAAGAGTCACTAGGATTGCTTGAGGTGGCTGGGTTGTTGGGGGCTATTACTGCATCAGATGCAATGGTTAAAGCTGCCAATGTAAGGCTAGTAGGCATTGAAAAGGCTAAAGGATCTGGATGGATGACTGTTAAAGTTGCCGGCGATGTAGCCGCTGTAGACGCAGCCGTTCAAACAGGTGTTGCTATAACAACGGGAATGAATCTATATGTAGCTCATAAGGTCATTCCTCGTCCAGCAGAAGGCCTTGTAGAAGCTTTTAATGATGACTTTAAGGCGCAGCCAGCTAAGCTATCTGTTGAAATAAAGACAGCAAAAGAAGTCGTTAAAGTAGAACCTAAAAAAGCAGTTGAAGACGATGCTA